>JBPCUI010000206.1:0-8405 GCA_051011235.1 Flavobacteriaceae bacterium | reverse complement strand
ATCATGGGGATCACTATATTTTAAACGGCACCAAAAATTGGATCACCAATGGAGGTTCAGCTGACCTATATATGGTTGTCGCTCAAACCGATGTACAAAAGGCACACCGGGGAATCAACGTTTTAATAGTTGAAAAAGGAATGGAAGGCTTCGAGATTGGTCCTAAAGAGAACAAATTGGGAATTCGCGGCAGTGATACCCATTCGCTTAACTTTAATGATGTTAAAGTCCCTAAGGAGAATAGGATTGGGGAAGACGGTTTCGGATTTAAATTTGCAATGAAGACCTTGGCAGGCGGGCGTATAGGAATTGCAGCACAAGCTCTGGGCATTGCTGCCGGAGCCTATGAACTTTCTAAAAAATACTCCCGCGAAAGAAAAGCATTCGGTACAGAAATAATGAATCACCAGGCCATCGCATTCAAACTGGCCGATATGCATACCCAGATAGAAGCTGCGAGGCATCTTGTATACAAAGCAGCCTGGGATAAGGATAATGGGAACGACTATGATCTCTCCGGGGCTATGGCCAAATTATACGCATCACAAGTTGCAATGGAAACTACCGTAGAGGCAGTACAGGTCCATGGAGGAAATGGTTATGTAAAAGAATACCATGTAGAAAGGCTTATGCGCGATGCCAAGATCACACAGATTTACGAAGGCACTTCAGAAATTCAAAAAATAGTGATCTCACGTAGCATTCTTAAAAATTAAGTCTCTTTGTTATTTCAAGTTAATTTTACCCCCACATTTTTTAAGGGGGTAGGCACTAATTACTATAATACAAGTGCCAAATGTTATTGCTTGGAAGGGGTTACTCAATAAGACGAAGAACTTCCACTAATCTACATCCGGAACAAGACCTTGGAAGTATATAATCTAAAGTCAGAATTATCAATTTCATAATTTCTCCCTTCTTTTTATTCCAAATTGAATATTATTTAACGTTTTATTACCAATGTTGATTATTCCATACACTTATTGAATAATGTATGCAGATTTGCCAGCTAATTTGATATTTTTGAGCAAATACTGCAAAATATGAAGCTGGAAAAGCAAGGGATGTATCTTCCTGAATTTGAACATGATAACTGTGGTGCTGGGTTTATTTGCAGTTTAAAAGGCAAAAAGTCGAATGGGATTATTCACAAAGCGCTGGAAATCCTGGTGAAACTGGAACACAGGGGTGCCGTAAGTGCAGATGGAAAAACAGGTGACGGTGCGGGAATACTCATAGACATTCCACATCAGTTTTTTACGGACATTTGTGAATTTGAATTACCCGATGCAGGTGTCTATGCTGTAGGAAATGTTTTTTTGCCACAAAAAGAAAATCAGCGGAATTATTGCATCGCTGAATTTGTAAAAAATATTGAAAGTCAGGGATTAAATCTGATCGGATGGAGAGATGTTCCAGTTAATAAGACAATTCCGGGAAGAATGGCATCCGAAACGGAACCTTTCGTGAAACAGGTTTTCATTGGCAGGGCGGACAGTAAGCAAAGTGATCGGGATTTTAATATTAAACTTTTCATCGCGAGGAAGAAAAGCGAGCACGCAATTTATAATTCAAAGCTGTCTGAGAGTAAATTTTTCTACCTGCCCAGTCTTTCCACCAAGATCATCATATTCAAAGGGCTTTTAAAGCCTCAGGACATTGAGTTGTATTACAAAGACCTTATGGATTCCAGGGTAGTGACTCGCCTGGCGCTTGTGCATCAGCGGTTTTCTACAAATACATTCCCTACCTGGGATTTAGCACAACCATTTAGATACATGTGCCATAACGGTGAGATTAACACTTTGAGGGGTAATATCTCAAGAATGCGTTCCAGGGAAGAATTGCTTGAAAGCGACTTATTCGGTGAAGAAATAAAGAATATATTACCTGTCATCTTATCCGGGAAATCAGACTCTGCAACTATGGATATGGTGGTAGAGCTTTTATTAATGACAGGGAGGTCTCTACCGGAAGTGATGATGATTTTAGTCCCGGAAGCCTGGGAGAAGAACCAGGAAATGTCTGAAACTAAAAGGGCCTTTTACGAATATCACTCCTGCCTGATGGAGCCTTGGGACGGGCCTGCATCCATACCATTTACGGACGGAAGTTATATTGGAGCTGTTTTAGACAGGAATGGTCTCCGTCCTTCACGGTTTTCTGTAACAAAAGACGGCTACGTGGTCATGTCTTCAGAGACCGGGGTATTGCATCTCGATCCTGCGAATATTGAGTTACACGGCAGATTAGAACCAGGCAAAATGTTCCTTGTCAATATGGAGGAAGGACGAATTGTAAATGACGAGGAAATAAAGGAAGAAATCGCAAATAAACATCCATATAAAAAATGGCTGGATAAGAACCTTGTACATTTAAAGGATATACCCTACAGAGAATGCCCTTTGTTCCTAGACGAAGAGTCACTGGAAAAACGCAAATCAGTATTTGGTTACACCCTTGAAGATATCAATACCATAATTCTCCCCATGGGCAAGAATGCCAAAGAGCCCATTGGTTCGATGGGATCGGATACTCCAATTGCGGTACTTTCAGAAAGGCCACAGTTGGTATACAACTATTTCAAACAGTTATTTGCCCAGGTAACCAATCCACCATTGGATGGTATGAGGGAAGAGCTTGTTACAGATATAAGTCTCACACTTGGCAGCGACCTCAATATTTTTGAATCGACAGAAGTGAGTTGCAGGAAGCTGAAAATTCAAAATCCGGTCATCTCCAAAGAAGATCTGGATAAAATTAAAAATCACGACAGAAGCCCGGACTATAAAGTAGTCTCAATTCCCATCCTTTATGATATTGCCCGCGGCCACAATGCCCTTGAGGAGGCATTGGAATTTGTCTTACAGCAGTCTGTAAAAGCAATCGATGCCGGTACAAACATTATAATATTATCAGACAGGAATGTCAGTGCAGATAAGGCTCCGATCCCAGCTTTATTGGCCTGTGGTTATGTTAATAGTGGTTTGCAAAGGCTTGGGAAGAGATCAAAACTAAGTATCATTATAGAATCGGCTGAGCCGCGTGAAGTGCATCATTTTGCTTGCCTTTTCGGTTTTGGCGCCAGCGCAATTAACCCCTACCTGGTAAATGAGATTATTGCTGAACAGATTGAGGAACAAGATATCACTGAATTTAAATTTGAAGAAGCAATTCAGAATTACAATAAGGCCATTGGTAAAGGTATCTTGAAAGTGATGAACAAAATGGGTGTTTCCACCCTTAATTCTTATCGTGGGTCTCAATTATTCGAATGTATTGGAATCAATACCAAGGTAGTAGACAAATACTTTCCTAATACACCAACGCGCCTGGAAGGCATTGGTCTTTACGAAATTGAGAAGGAAATTGCCAAGAGACATCGAAAGGCCTACCAGGAACAATATGTCCCTGCCAATCTCGATTTGGAAATCGGTGGAGAATATCGCTGGCGGAGAGATGGTGAGCAGCATATGTTCAACCCGATCTCAATTGCAAAACTTCAAAAAGCGGTACGCAGTAACGAGCCTTCCACTTACAAGGAATTTGCAGAAATGGTCAATGAACAGTCAAAACATTTGATGACAATTCGCGGGCTATTCGAATTTTCTAATTATGATCCGATTCCTATTGAAGAGGTAGAACCCTGGACGGAAATCGTAAAGCGATTTAAAACCGGGGCCATGTCGTATGGTTCGATCAGCAAAGAAGCCCATGAAAATCTGGCCATTGCAATGAACAGAATAGGAGGGAAAAGTAATTCTGGAGAAGGGGGAGAAGATGCAGATCGATTTTACAAGAATGAAACAGGTGATTGGAAGAACAGTGCTATCAAGCAGGTTGCGTCCGGCCGGTTTGGCGTCACCTCCAACTATCTGACCAACGCCCTTGAGATCCAGATAAAAATGGCGCAGGGAGCTAAGCCGGGAGAAGGTGGACAGTTACCTGGACCAAAGGTTAATCCTTTTATTGCTAAAACTCGTAATTCTACACCTTATGTAGGATTGATTTCACCACCACCTCACCACGACGTTTACTCGATTGAAGATTTGTCGCAATTGATATATGATCTTAAATCGGCCAATAGAAAGGCTCGTATAAATGTTAAGTTAGTGTCAGAAGTAGGTGTCGGTACTGTAGCTGCCGGAGTTGTTAAGGCGATGGCAGATGTGATCCTGATATCGGGTCATGATGGAGGAACAGGAGCCTCACCGCTTACCTCCCTGAAACATGCCGGATTACCGTGGGAGTTGGGGATTTCAGAGGCCCAGCAAACGCTCGTACTTAATGATTTGAGGAATAGGGTGGTGTTGGAATGCGACGGACAGCTTAAGACAGGTCGCGATGTGGCAATCGCGTGTCTGTTAGGTGCCGAAGAATTTGGTTTTGCTACTGCTCCGTTGGTGGCTTCCGGTTGTATTATGATGCGTGTGTGTCACTTAAATACCTGCCCTGTAGGAATTGCTACTCAAAATCCGGAATTGCGCAAAAAGTTTGAAGGAAAACCAGAACACGTAGTGAATTACATGTACTTTGTTGCTCAGGAACTTCGGGAGATCATGGCGCAATTAGGGTTCAGGACGCTAAATGAAATGGTAGGTCAGGTTCAAAAATTAGATCGTAATAAGGCTATAGAACATTACAAAGCTCAAGGATTGGATCTTACTCCAATCCTCCATCAGATAGACGTTCCTCAGGGTACAAAATTGTTCAACACACGCTCCCAGGTTCACAAGGTTGACGAATCAATTGAATTCGAGATTGTGGAACAGGCTCACCCTGCCCTATTTAGACAAGAAAAAACGGTTCTCGACTTTCCAATACATAATACAGATAGGGCTGTTGGTGCAATTATCAGTAATGAGATCTCCAAGATATACGGCGCAAAAGGGCTTCCAGACAATACATTAAAACTCAATTTTACTGGATCCGCCGGTCAAAGTTTTGGTGCTTTTGCTACCAGAGGCCTTACAATGGTAGTGAACGGGAATACCAACGATTATCTGGGTAAGGGATTATCTGGTGCCAAATTAGTAATCAAGGTTCCGGGTAATTCCACATTAAAGCCGGAAGAAAATGTCATCACCGGAAATGTCACCTTATATGGTGCTACCTCCGGGGAAGTGTATATCAACGGTAAGGCGGGAGAACGTTTTTGCGTTAGAAATTCGGGCGCTTCAGCCGTTGTGGAAGGTATTGGGGATCACGGATGTGAATATATGACCGGAGGCGTAGCAGTAATCCTTGGTAATGTTGGCAGGAACTTTGGTGCCGGAATGAGTGGAGGCATTGCGTACGTTTATGATCCTGAAAATGCATTTGACAAAAAGTGCAATAAAGCAGCATTAAACCTGCTTCGGATTGAAGAAGATGCGGATATTGCACAATTGAAAACGCTGATCGAGAATCATTACAATACCACTTACAGCCCCTTAGCGCAAAAAATATTGGAAAACTGGGAACAGTGTCTGCCAAAGTTTATTAAGGTTTTACCAGAAGAATACAGGCAGGCATTGATAAGACTGGAGAAGGAAAAACAAGAAATTATTTAGGAGGTATATGGGAAAGATAACGGGTTTTATGGAGCACGATAGGAAGGTAGAGGCCTATAGACCAGTAAAAGAGCGCATTAAGCACTATAAGGAGTTTACGATTCCTATGAAGGAAAAGGAGCTCAAGGATCAGGGGGCCAGGTGCATGGATTGTGGCATTCCTTTTTGTCACAGCGGATGCCCGCTTGGGAATTTAATCCCAGATTTTAATGATGCGGTATATAGAGCTAAATGGGAAAAAGCCGCAGAAATATTACATGCCACAAATAACTTTCCAGAATTTACAGGAAGATTATGCCCGGCGCCCTGTGAAGAAGCATGTGTACTTGGTATTAACGAAGATCCTGTGTCTATCGAGAATATTGAAAAGAACATTGTAGAAACAGCCTTTAATAAAGGGTGGATAGTACCCAAACCGCCGGATATCCGAACTGAAAAGAAAGTGGCTGTTGTAGGTTCAGGCCCAGCCGGACTGGCGGCAGCACAGCAATTAAATAGGGCTGGACATTCAGTTACAGTTTTTGAAAGGGATGAAAAAGCGGGCGGATTGCTTCGCTACGGAATTCCTGATTTCAAAATGGAAAAGCACGTCATAGATCGAAGACTTGATATTCTTGAAAAAGAAGGAATAGAGTTTAAGTGTGGCGTTCACGTTGGTTCTGATATCACTGCAGATGAGCTAAAGCAAGAATACGATGCTATTTTACTCTGTGGTGGGGCAACGGTCAGAAGAAATTTGCCAATAAAGGGAGCCGACTTAGTCGGAGTTGTTCAAGCCATGGATTTCCTGAGCCAGAATAACAGGCGGGTAGATGGTCAACAGATCAAGGGCGTCGAATTATTGGCAACGGATAAAAATGTAATAGTTATTGGCGGTGGCGATACAGGGTCTGATTGTATTGGTACATCTTTCCGTCATGGCGCCAATTCCGTCTCCAACTTTGAGATCCTGGGAAAACCTTCGTTGGATAGACCCGATGAGCAACCCTGGCCTTTTTGGCCCATGCGTTTACGAACCAGTTCTTCACACAAAGAAGGGGTTGAGCGTTATTTTAGTATTTCTACCAAAGAATTTGTTGGCGATGCCGAGGGGAATCTTAAAGGACTGGTCACGGTCGATGTAGAATGGATCAAAGAAGCTGGTAAACGGCCTGTACTTAAGGAGGTTGTTGGCACCGAAAAAGAATGGAAGTGCGAATTAGCCCTGTTAGCACTTGGTTTTACAGGGTCAGAAATGACCATTGCCGGGCAGTTGGGATTGGAGGCCGATTCGAGAACCAACATTAAAGCCTCAATTAAAGACTACAAAACAAACGTAGCTGGAATTTTTGTTGCCGGTGATCAGCGCAGGGGCCATTCACTTATCGTCTGGGCCATTTCTGAAGGCCGGCAGGCTGCCCATCATGTAGATACTTATCTCATGGGTAGTTCTAATCTGCCTTTAAAAGGAGATGGAGATATGCCCCGCATTTAAGTAACTTCGAGATCATTAATCACTTAATAATAGTAGTCCTTCTTGCAAAGTTGAAAAGACAAGAATTTTAAATTCGTGAAGCTAACTCTCTTATTTTAAAAATTTTAGCTAACTTACTTTGATGGGAGATTACGTCCATCTCAAAGCAATATCAACCTAAACCTAATAATTATGAGTGGCACAGGTCGAGTGTGCATTTCTCTATTCCTTGTAATATTCTCTATTGGCTGTAAGCCTGATACCAAAAAAGAATCTGATAAAATAATTGCGGAATCGCCGATTAAATCATCCAGTGTGGTGGTAGTCACCAAGGGGATGGAATTTCAATGTACAGATACCATAACATCGGGTTGGAATACATTCGTATACAAAAACTTGTCTACAGAGCCACATTTTATTCTACTCGACAAGTATCCCGAAGGAAAATCAATTAAGGATATGGAAGCATATGTTCTTCCCCCATTCGATGAGGGCATGGCCTTAATTATGGAAGGGAAGAATGAAGAAGCAATGGAAGCATTTGGCAAATTACCAGAATGGTTCTCGCAGATTGTCTTTTCAGGAGGCATTGGTCTAATTTCTCCCAAAGAGACCGCAATCACCCATGTCAATTTACAACCCGGTTATTATATAATGGAATGTTATGTAAAAATGCCGAATGGGCAATTCCATTCATCTATGGGTATGATAAAGGAACTTATCGTTCTGGACGTCAGTAGTGGCAATAAGCCCCCGAATTCGGACATAGAAATAATAATTTCGAGTGAAAAAGGAATTGTTATTCACGGAGATGCATCTGTTGGCAAGAATGTGTTTTCTGTCAAATATGGTGATCAGATTGTTCATGAAAATTTTGTTGGTCATGATATAAATTTGGCTCGTCTTGATGATGGTGCAAATCTCGATACACTTGAAACCTGGATGAATTGGGCAATACCCAGAGGACTGATGAGTGCTTCTTCACCAGAGGGTATTAAGTTTTTAGGTGGCACGAATGATTCTCCAGAAGGCAGTGTATTATATTTTGAGGCGGATTTGAAACCTGGTAATTATGTTTTCGTATCCGAAGTGCCAAATGCCCGGGAAAAGGGAATGCTACAAACTTTTACAGTATCTGAATAGATTATTCTGCTTCCCTGCATGTTTTCGGCAGTGGTTTGGTGTATCTTGTTCTATACGGGGAGGAGGCGTTTACGCCCCGCAGGCGTTTTTTTCTAAGAATGCGGGGGCGTCAGGGCTCTCCCTCTATATGCCATAAAAAAACCCTGCAGTAACACAAAGTTTACTACAGGGTTAAAAGAAGGCGGCGGCCTATTCAATGACTGCCCGTGAGCACGAGCGGTAGTGCTGAGTGAACGGCTGCAGGAATGAATCACGCC
>JBPCUI010000205.1:0-11651 GCA_051011235.1 Flavobacteriaceae bacterium | reverse complement strand
CCTCCCTAACCGGCTTAGAAAGTTCTATGGTCATGGGTTTCAGTTCTTCTATTGAAATGGTTATCAAATGGATATCCGGAACGGTATCCATCAAGTATACCGCTTCTACCATATCTTTCAGACCGACGTCGTGTACACTTAAAGCGTTAGGGAAATCTGAGGCAAACTCCGGTTGTATAACACTAATACTTCCCGGGCGCTTTACCTCTTCCAAGATAAGCCGAATTATTGCAACGAATTTCATAATATCCTTTCAACTGTATTCATGACGCATGCTGCTGACTTAATATATTTCCCTTGGAGTTCGGAATAATTAATTTCAATACTGATAATAAAAATCATATTTTCATATTCATGTCATATCCAATTGGAAAATCTATGCAATCTTATTTATTGCGATTGAATGAAAAAACATTAAACCCTGCCAAATAATTCACCGAAATGCACGAAATGTCTATTGCCTTGAGTATAGTTAAAATAGCAGAGGCTGAAGCCAAAAAAGCTAACGTTAAAAGTTTTGCTGCGATTGACATGGAGATTGGAACTTTAGCAGGTATTGAATTTGACGCATTGAATTTTGTTTGGGAAGTGGCTGTTCAGAAAACCGTTCTGGAAAAAGCGGAGAAACGGATTAAGAAAATCCCTGCCAAAGCGCGTTGCGGAGGTTGTGATAGTGTTTATGCCCTTCAATTTATACACGATAATTGCCCTGACTGTGGAAGTTTCTTAAAAACCATTGTACAAGGAAAAGAACTGCGCGTGAAAAGCCTCGAGACGTTTTAAGACAAAGACCATACTATCCCAATTTGAATTATTCCCATCACTGGTAAACCGGCCTGATTTAAGCACTATTAGTACCCATTTGAAGCCCGGATTATTTCTTCCAAATTATGACAGATGTCATTATTTGGGTCCTAATTCTGGGATACATTTGTTACCAGATCAAAATTCTTATTTATGGTAACAGGGGATAAAATTGACCGAAGTAAATTAATGGATGTCATCTGGGACATACAGCGAAAAAAAAGATATATCAGCCATGATGAAATAAGCAAAATTGCCCAGGAGTTCAACATGTCCAGAATGGAATTGGAAGGTGTCGTTACCTTTTATCATTTTTTTTCCAGGATAGATCGAGGCAAATTTACTATCTATCTCAACGATTCCATAATTTCCGAGTTGTCTGGAAGGAATGACGTCTTAAAAGCATTTGAGGAAGCTATCGGTGTGAAAATTGGAAATGTTACGGAAGATAAAATGTTTGGCTTATTTCAAACACCGTGCATTGGATTAAGTGACCAGGAACCCTCCTGTCTGATTAATTTTAAACCTTTTGTAGACCTGAATCCTAAAAAGGTTTTTGACATTATTGCCAAATTAAAAGCAGGAAAAAAACCTTCGGAAATTTGTGATACTCCAAAAAGTAAAATACACTATACCCCTGATCCTGAGAGGACTATATTCTTTAAACCTTATAAAAAATTCTCATCCCTGGCTCATTTGAATGAGCATAGCCCGGACGAATTAATCGAATTGATAAAGAGTTCAAAATTAACAGGGCGTGGTGGTGCCTTTTTTCCTGCCGGGTTGAAATGGCAATTCTGTAGGCAGAACAAAGCCGATATAAAATACATTATCTGTAATGCCGATGAAGGAGAACCCGGCACTTTTAAGGATCGCGTTTTAATGGAAGAACATCCTGAATTACTGATCGAAGGGATGATTTTTGCAGCCTATGCTGTTGGTGCATCGATGGGCGCAATTTATTTGAGGGCGGAATACATGTATTTAAGGGACAGGCTTAATCAATTATTGGACGAATACAGAAAAATGGGTTACCTGGGGGAAAATATAGAGGCAAAGAAGCCTTTTAGTTTTGACATATACATACATACCGGTGCAGGTTCTTATGTATGCGGAGAAGAAACTGCATTGATCCATTCTATGGAAGGAAAAAGAGGTGAGCCCGGAACCAGAGAATATTTTCCTGTAGAAAGAGGATACAATGAAAAACCAACGGTGGTGAATAATGTAGAAACCTTGTGTGCGGTACCCAGAATATTAGAATTAGGATTGGAAAAGTATTTAACACTTGGTACCGATGCAACCCCGGGAACAAAACTCCTCAGCGTATCTGGCGATTGTAAGAAGCCTGGATTATATGAAATAGAATGGGGTATGAAACTCAGCGATTTTTTAAAGTTGATTGGAGCAAAAGACCCCAAATTTATATTGTTCAATGGATTTGCCGGCGAATGCTTATCTCCGGCCGACTTCGATAGGGAGATCTCAGGTGAAAACCTGCTGGCCGATCATGTCCAATTTGAATTTAAAGATCCTATAGAATACGCTCGTAAGATGAGCGGTATAGGTTTAAGAAGTGGCGGATCATTTATGGTTTTTAATAAAGAAAGGGACCTACTTAAAGTATTAAAGAACGTGGCCGACTTTTTTGTAGCAGAATCGTGTGGAATCTGTGTTCCTTGCAGAACGGGAAACTTTCTATTAAATAAGAAGATTGATAAGCTTATTCTGGGGCATGCCGAGAAGAAAGACTTGCAGGATATTAAGGATTGGAGTAAAATTATCAAGACCACCAGTCGCTGTGGATTGGGTAAAATGTCTTCCACTGCATTAAACGATGCAATGCTCAAATTTCCTGAAGTTTTTAATAAACATTTATCAGAGAACACTGATTTCAATAAGGCATTTAATTTGGAAAATGCTACTGAAGATTACGACAGAATTATTACCGAAATGACTTCCGATTATGAATAAGCTAGTTACTCTTACAATTGATGGCAATACCGTTAAAACAGAAGCCGGAAAGAATCTTGTTGCCGTTGCTAAAGAGCAGGGCATTTATATTCCTACACTCTGCTATTTCAGGGACCTCCATCCGATGGGCACCTGCAGAATTTGTACCGTTAAAGTCAATGGGAAAGATACAACGGGATGTACCGTTAAGGCTGCTGAAGGAATGGATATTGAGGTAAACACGCCGGAACTTCTCGATAATCGCAAAGCGATCATTGAAATGCTCTATGCAGAAGGCAATCATTTCTGTCCCTCCTGTGAGAAAAGTGGAAATTGCGATATGCAGAATCTGGGTTATGATATGGGAATAACCGTAACCCGATATCCACATGTTTTCAGTGATAAAATGGTAGATTTTACACCTAAGCGAATGATTATGGAATCTAACCGATGCATACTCTGTAGGCGTTGTGTAGAGGAAGTAAAGACCAGCGATGGTAAAGATGTTTTCTCCTTTGTAAACAGAGGTGTAAAAACCAGGGTGCAAATTGACTACGAACAAGAGGAAAAACTAAGTGAATCGGATGCTATAAAGGCCATGAGTCTTTGCCCGGTAGGCGCCATTTTGGTAAAAGGGATGATACAGGAACAACCCTTTGGTGAGCGTAAATATGACCTGCTGGGAAAGGATATCAAACCTGTTGTTAAAGACAATAATTTACAAAAGAAGGATAATGAAAAATTTATTGTAGCCACAACTTCGCTCGCTGGTTGTTTCGGGTGTCATATGTCTTTATTGGATATAGATACGGAGTTGTTAGACATTATTGAAATTGCCGAATTCAACAAGTCGCCCTTAACAGACATTAAAAACTTTTCCAAGCGCTGTCATATCGGTCTTATAGAAGGTGGATGCTCCAATTCTGAGAATGTTCATGTACTGAAAGAATTTCGTAAAAAATGCGATATTCTTGTAGCTTTTGGCGAATGCGCTATTATGGGTGGTATTCCGGCCATGAGAAACTTTGTGCCACTACAGGAATGCCTTGAAGAGGCCTATCTAAATGGGGTAACCACAGAGATCGGAGCGGACATAGTTCCAGGGCATGAAGATATTCCGAAACTACTGAACAATGTATATCCGTGTAACGAAGTGGTGAAGATAGACTACTATATTCCGGGTTGCCCTCCTAATGCACAACATATCTGGAAAGTAGTTAAAAGTATATTATTGGGCGAAGAGTTTTCCATAGCCCACGATGAATTTAAGTACGATTAACAAGTAACAATTATTGCCTTTGGGGTCGAAATAATCAACCCACTGGTATACTAGAAAATGGGATGAATTGAAATAAGTAATTATGTCACAAAAATTAGTAATAGATCCGGTAACAAGAGTTGAAGGTCACGGTAAGGTTACAATTCACCTGGACGATGAGAACAAGGTAAAAGACGCGTTTTTTCACGTGGTTGAGTTCAGGGGTTTTGAACGATTTATTCAAGGCCATCCATATTGGGAAGCTCCAGTACTGGTACAGCGTTTATGTGGTATTTGCCCTGTAAGCCATCATTTAGCGGCTGCGAAGGCCATCGATCAGATTGTTGGATTAGATCCAGCTGATCTTTCGTTGCCCGCTCAAAAGATTAGAAAACTATTACATTTCGGGCAAATATTTCAATCGCATGCTTTACACTTTTTCTATTTGGCATCCCCCGACCTGTTGTTTGGCTATGATGCCGATCCTGTGAAAAGGAATGTTGTTGGAGTGGCCATGGAATATCCTGCATTGGCCAAAAAGGGAATCCTGATGCGCAAATTCGGGCAGGAGATTATTAAGTTGGTGGCCGGAAAGCGAATCCACGGTATTTCCGCCACACCGGGTGGTGTACATAAGAAAATTGCCGTAAAGGAACGCAATTACTTCCTGGATGGAAAAGATATTCCATCTATTGATACCATGATTGAATGGTCTGTGGAGATCATAGATTTTATCAAGGAATACCATCAAAAAAATAAAGGCTTTCTAGACAGTTTTGCAAATTATCCTTCAGGGCATTTGGGTTTGGTAAGCAAGGATAACGGATTTCTGGAACTATACGATGGTAATCTGAGAGCTACGGATGCCCAGGGTAACATTACCTTAGATGATGTTCCTGATGTTGATTATAACCAACACTTTTACGAAGCCGTTGAAAAATGGTCGTATCTGAAATTCCCATACCTTAAACACATAGGCCGGGAGAATGGCTGGAACAGGGTAGGTCCGCTTGCCAGAATTAACATCTGCGACGGGATAGCAACACCATTGGCCGAGAAGGAACGTCAGGCATTTAAGGCAGCCACCAATGGTAAGATCAACAACATGACCATGCACACCCATTGGGCCAGGCTCATAGAAATACTCTACTGCGCGGAAATGATGAAAGCCCTTCTGGAGGACGATGATATTTTATCCACCGACCTATTGCGCAAAGGAAAACGAAGAAATGAGGGTATAGGGATTATTGAAGCGCCACGCGGAACATTAATTCATCATTACGAAGTGGATGATAAAGACCGTATTACGCGCTGTAACCTCATTGTGTCTACAACTCATAATAACGAAGCAATGAACCAGGCCGTTAGATGGGTTGCACATAATGAACTGAGCGGTCAACCGAAAGTAACCGAGGCCATGATGAATCAAATAGAAGTAGCCATCAGGGCTTATGACCCATGCTTGAGCTGTGCTACACATGCTTTAGGGCAAATGCCTTTAGAGTTAAGCATATACGATCAATTTGGAAACATTGTAGATGAAAGAATCCGACAATAAGACATTGGTAATTGGTATTGGTAATTGCGGACGGGCCGATGATGTTCTTGGCTGGGCTTTTATTGATCGTATAAAGGGAAAATTACCCGGTAATTTTGACTGTGAATACAGATACCAGCTACAAGTGGAGGATGCCGAGTTAATTTCCCATTATCCTGTTGTTTACTTTGTCGATGCCGACAAGAATCAATGGGATGCCGGCTATATGTGTGCCCAATGCATTCCAAAAAGCACTCATGGTTTTAGTAGCCATGAATTGGATCCGGAAACAGTCTTAGACCTCAGCCGAAGCATCTATAACCATCTACCAGCTTCATATCTTTTAGGAATATCGGGTGCCAGTTTTCAACTAAAAATGGGGTTGACCAATCGGGCAGAAGAAAACCTTTCGAAAGCCCTGGATTTTTTTAATGAAAAAATGTTACATTGAGTTGTTTAAACGCTGATAATTATGTGCGGTACATGTGGTTGCGGAAGTGAAGAGAGCGGGGTACGTATTTTAAATCCCCTGCTAGAAAATGGTCATAATCACCATGGCATAGCCATTCTCATGGGGATCATGAGCATGGTCACCATCACCATGATCATTCTCACAATCACACGCACGACCACAATCATAACCACCATCGCAAAACGGTATTGGAAGTTGAGCAGGATGTCTTGCAGCAAAACGAAGTTATGGCCGCAAGAAACCGCGGGTATTTTGAAGCCAAGAATATTTTCGCCCTGAATTTGGTCAGCTCCCCCGGATCTGGAAAAACAGCCTTGCTTGAACAAACTCTGAAGAATCTGAAAAATGATATTCCGTTTTATGTCATTGAGGGTGACCAACAAACCTTAAACGATGCAAATCGGATCGCAGCCCTGGATATTCCCGTCATCCAGATTAATACGGGGAAAGGGTGCCACCTGGAAAGTGATATGGTTTACGAGGCCGTTAAACAACTGAATCCTCAGGAAAACTCTGTGATGATGATCGAAAATGTGGGTAATCTGGTTTGCCCTTCAATGTTTAATCTGGGAGAGTCCAAGCGGGTTGTCATCATAAGTACTACCGAAGGAGTAGATAAACCCTTAAAGTATCCCGATATGTTCCACAGTTCGGATATTTGTATCATAAACAAAATTGATCTCCTGCCCTATTTAGATATTGATCTGGAGGAGCTAAAACAACATGCTATCAAGATAAATCCGGGGCTACAGTTTTTTGAAGTTTCGGCCACAAAAGGGGAAGGTATGGAAGCCTGGTATTCCTGGCTTAAGCAAAATGTTAAGGTTGTATCCCAATAAGTATCGGACCTAAATTAAGATCTATGTGCCTGTCAATTCCCGGAAAATTAATTGAAATTACTTCTCAACTCGATGATACTTTTCGCCTTGGTAAGGTGTCTTTTGACGGGGTGGTTAAAGAGGTGAGTTTAACGCTTGTACCCGATGCAAAAATCAATGATTATGTTATGGTACATGTGGGAGCCGCCATTAGCATTGTGGATGAAGAGGAGGCCCAAAAAACGTTTGACATCCTCAAGCAGCTGGGGGAGTTGGATGATCTGGACAACGGATAAAGACTTATTTAACCGGGGCGCTTTCCTGGCTGAGTCTTCCCTCTTGATTTCCTTTAAAATTTACCAATTCGAACATAAGTTACCGCCTTAAAATAATAAGAGACTGTTTGGATAAACAAAGTTCTCCAAACAGCCTCAAACATATAAAAGTTCCTTATTTAAGCTCTTTTATCTTAATATTTCTAAACCAAACATCATCACCATGGTCTTGTAGCCCAATATAACCTTTAGAGGCAACATCATACCATTCAGGGTTGAGTTCAGGAAACTTACTGGCTTCCACCATTTCGTTCCATTCGGGTGTCCATAAATGATATTCAACAACATTCTCACCATTCATTTTGTGAACTACCGTTCCTTTATAAACTATAAGTTCAACTTTGTTCCACTCTCCTACAGGCTTTGCATTTTGAGGTTTTGCCGGAATCAGATCATATAAGGACCCAGACATCCGGTTACCATCTACTCCCAGTTTGGCATCAGGGTGATTATCATTATCCAGTACTTGCATTTCAGGAGCTGTTTTCCAAATAAAATCAAGTTCTTCCTGGCCAAGATAAAAGATACCCGAGTTGCCTCCTTCAGAAATTTTCCATTCAAGACTGAGATTAAAATTCTGATATTCTTTATCGTAAATAATATCTCCGCCATCCTTGCTTCCCGCTTCTCCACGGCCAGATCCTACGCATTGAAGAGACCCATCGACAATTTGCCATCCGTCGGGAAAATTATCTTTTTTATAACCTCTCCACCCTTCAGATGTTTTTCCATCAAAAAGCATTACCCATCCATCATCCTTTTCGGCCTGGGTAAGTGAGTTCACAGGAGCTTCTGTTTCCATTTTTACTTCAGTATCTACTGCAGCTTCCTCTTTTTTTTCAGTCTTATTTTTACAGCCTGAAATAAGGGGAAGCATAAGAAGACCTGATATTACAACTAAACTTATTTTTTTTATCATAATTACTTTAATTTGAATTGAACTATTTTGAAACTTTTACATGGGCATATCCGGCAAAGACCAACCATCTCTATAGGTGTGTTTGATCAGCTCTTGAGAATACTCATTTGCGTTCATAGCTTCAGTCCAGTCCTTGTCAAAAGTCGGGTGCCCATCATGGATCTTAAATCCGTCTCTGATCACTGTTTTGATACTCTCACTGGCACCGATATTCGTGAACTTCATATTCTCTCCGTCCCATTTCAAGGTCTTATTCAAAGCCTGCAAACGAACAGCTAGTACACCCATTACCACCATTTCGTTAAAAGGACCGGCCTCAGCGAAATCAGAAGTACAAGGTTTTCTGTTTTCAGGGTTTTCTTTACATGCTCGTACCCAATCCATTTCATGAGCACCTTCACTCCAGGCAAGCTGCATTTCTTCTTCAACTCTTCTTTCAGTTTTGGGAGCATTAATTGTATTACCAGATAATAATTCTGGCTGAACACCATAACAACCTACATGAAGAATATCTTTAGTGCCGTAGAAGTATGTTCCGCCACCAGCCTTGTTAGGGTTCTTTCCTGCAGGCCAATTATCAGGTAACATAGGTTTTACACCACCATCGTACCAATGCACATCTACCTCAGGTAATTTCATTTTACCTTGCCTTCCTCTGGATGGAAAAGTCATTTTAACAGCTTGGGAAACGGGCGCAGAGTCATTCAATAACAAGGAAGAACTTGCCTGAACCTTAGACGGGTGACCTAATTTAAGGCCTTCAAAAACAGGATGCAGGATATGACAAGCCATGTCGCCCAATGCACCAGTTCCATAGTCCCACCAGCCTCTCCAATTCCACGGGTGGTAAACTTCACTAAAAGGACGCATTTTAGCAGGACCAACAAATAAATCCCAATCCAGTGTTTCAGGAACCCAATCACCTTTCAGAGGAGTATTCAAGCCTTGTGGCCAGATTGGACGGTTGGTGAACGATTCAACTCTTGTTACATTACCAATCGCACCACTCCAGAGAATTTCACAAGTTTCTGCAACCCCTGCACCAGAAGCTCCCTGGTTACCCATCTGAGTAGCAACTTTGTTCGTGGCAGCTAGTTTGGTTAATAATCTGGATTCGTATACAGAATGCGTTAGTGGTTTTTGCAGATAAACATGTTTTCCCATGGTCATGGCATGAGCTGAAACAATAGCGTGAGTATGGTCGGCGGTTGCAACAACAATTCCGTCAATTTCACTACCCATTTCATCAAACATCAGGCGCCAATCCCAATACTTTTTTGCATTCGGGAACAGATCAAATGCACCTTTGGCATATTTCCAGTCAACATCGCACAATCCAACTATATTCTGTGATTGCAGGTTTTTAAGGTTAGCAAGACCCATCCCTCCAACACCGATGCCGGCAATATTCAATTTATCACTAGGTGCCGTATGTCCCAAACCGCTAACGGCGAAAGATGGTACAATAGTAAAAGCCGCCGATGCCGTTAAGGTTCTGCCAACGAAATCCCGGCGCGTTAAAGTTTTTTCTTTTTTGATCTTACTCATATTGAATTGCTTTTAGAATGGATTAATAATAGAGTGAATTGATTTTGTTCGAAATAGCTATGTCTCGATTCATTTGTATCATTATAAACATGGATTTTTCACCATATAGACATATCTTTTAATTGAATAAAAATGACTATCCACGAAAATAAGGACATAAAAATAAATAAATAAGCATAAAAACATGCCTCACTAAAGATTAATTCGTGATTTTTTGAAAGTTCAATGAAATTTTCAGAACGTTCTCATTTATCTTTCTCAACAAATCTAAGTCAAAAACAAAGTATCCAATTCAATTTTTTCAAGCTGTTCCAAGCGAAGCGAAGAGCGTAAGCAAACTACGGCTAAACCCTTGGATTCCATTTAAAACTAATAATATGAAACGTAAATTTATCATCTTACTTTTTTGAAGTGCCTTATTAAGTTGTGCAGAAGCACAAAATTGAGATACCACAAAAAAGGTATAAATTAAAGTTCCATCCGATTCTCAAGGGATCTCTGTAATGGAAAAAATCCATTATATTCACAACTTCAAAAGAGACTGGGCTGCGGCTCAATAAAAACAAAACCAAACCAGGGCAACAGAATCCCTGACTAATAACCAAACAAAATGAGTGAGCAACAGCAGCAATCCGCACATATTGAAAGTTACAATTTACCCAAGGTCATCTTTCTGGCCTTTGTCGCCGCGATAGGCGGATTTTTGTTCGGGTTTGACAGCGGAGTGATAAATGGAACTGTAGATGCTCTACAGTCCGCATTTGGCTCCGATGCCGCAGGCACAGGATTTAATGTCGCCTCGGTACTCCTGGGTTGTGTTGTGGGTGCCTTTTTTGCCGGTACACTGGCCGACAGGTTCGGAAGAAAACCAATGATGTTGACCGCAGGGCTGGTTTTTATCATCAGTGCGTGGGGTTCAGGTATCTCTGAGGGTTCATTGGAGTTTGTTATTTATCGATTAATCGGTGGGCTGGCTGTAGGTGCGGCCAGCATATTGGCACCACTTTATATCAGTGAAATTGCTCCATCGAGAATCAGAGGCCGGCTGGCCACATTGCAACAACTCATGATTGTAATTGGCCTGTTTGTGGCATTTATGAGTAATTATTCCCTTGTGGGGCTTTCAGGTGGTGCTGAAGAGGAGCTTTGGTTGGGATATCAAACCTGGTCATGGATGTTTTGGGCGGAAATACTGCCGGCAGCTATATTCGTACTAGTGCTGGTTTTCATACCTGAATCACCAAGGTATTTAGTGGCTTCAAACCAGTCCGAAAAAGCGCTCAAAGTACTTTCCGGAATCAGCAATACGGCAGAAGCCACTGTAAAAGTGGCAGATATAAAATCTACGGTAAGAGAGGATAGCCGCCCCAAACTCAGTGACATCATCAGTAAATATACCGGCAAAATTCATCCATTGGTATGGGTCGGTATCGGAATTGCTATCCTTCAACAGTTTACCGGTATTAACGTGATTTTTTATTATGGTGCTACTCTCTGGCAGGCCGCAGGGTTTACAGAGGCCGATGCATTACTTACCAATGTCATTAGCGGTAGTGTAAATATATTTTTCACTATTGTGGCTATTGTTCTGGTAGATAAGGTAGGCAGAAAACCTTTGTTGTTAGTGGGTTCCATCGGGCAGGCGGTAATGCTGGGCATACTCGCCTATCTTTTCGGAACAGCGAGCCTGGACAGTGCCAACAACCTTATTTTAGAAGGAAATAATGGCACCTATGCACTATTAGCAGCTAACGGTTACATTGCCTTTTTTGCAGCCTCATGGGGTCCGGTAATGTGGGTTATGCTGGGAGAAATGTTTCCTAATCAATACAGAGGAGCTGCGCTGGCTGTCTGTGGAATAGCCCAGTGGGGATCCAACTTTACTATAACCATGACTTTCCCAATAATGCTGAGCTATCTTGGTCTTGGTGTTTCCTATGGAGTTTATGCAGTCTTTGGCATTGTGGCATATTTCTTTGTCAAGCGGTTTGTTAAAGAAACCAAAGG
>JBPCUI010000204.1:0-7393 GCA_051011235.1 Flavobacteriaceae bacterium | reverse complement strand
CTGGATCTGCACAAGTGGGGAGTAGATTTTGCCGCATGGTGCAGTTATAAATACATGAACAGTGGACCTGGAAATGCTTCAGGAATCTTTGTTCATGAAAAATATCATGGCAGGAAGGATATTGCGCGTTTTGAAGGCTGGTGGGGTACTAATAAAGAGACTCGATTTTTAATGAAACCGGAATTTGAGCCAATTGATACGGCCGATGCGTGGCAAGTGAGTAATCCAGCCGTATTGGCATTGGCACCCTACCTTGCTGCATTGGAATTGTTTGCCGAAGCAGGGATGGAAGCGCTTATAGAAAAGCGGAATAAAATCGTTTCCTATTTAGAGTACATTTTGCTTGATGTAAGCAGGCAGGTAAATGGAAATTTCGAGATAATTACCCCGGAAAACAGGGGCTGCCAACTTTCTGTTTTGCTCCATGGCGAGGGAAGATCGCTTTTTGATTATCTGATGAAACAAGGTGTGATAGTAGACTGGAGGGAACCAAATGTTATTCGGCTTGCGGCTGTACCGTTCTATTGCAGTTTTGAGGATATTTACCTCTTCGGGTGTATTCTGAAAGAAGGTATTGAGCAAAAATCTTGATATAATCAATAATAAATAGATGAAACTGGAACACGTAGCAATCTGGACCGAAGAACTTGAACGTTTAAAAGAGTATTATGTCAAATACTTTGACGGCAAGCCGAATACGAAGTATAAAAATGCTAAAAAGAATTTTGAAAGCTATTTTTTGGAATTTGGATCCGGTGCCAGACTAGAATTGATGAAGATGCCTCAGATTCCCGAAAACTTGAATGACACAGTTCAAAAGCAGCACCTGGGTATTGTTCATATCGCATTCGGGGTTGCGAATACGCAGTTGGTAGATAAAAAAGCAGATCAGCTCCGGGCCGACGGTTTTGAAATATTAAGCGGACCTCGGAAAACCGGGGACGGATATTACGAGTTTGAGACACTGGACCCCGATAATAATCGGTTGGAGGTAACCGCTTGGTATACGGAATGATTGTATATTTGTGGCCTTTATTACAGGGACACAGATGAAATCACTTCGCCTTATACTAACTAATCCCAGGTATTTTGCACCTGCCTGGGTATTTACGAGTCTTAACTTACTTTTCGGGACTTGGGCTATTTATATACCCTTCGTAAAAGAAGACCTCGGTATCGATAAGGCCACTCTCGGAATTGCTATTTTTTTTCTTGCTCTAGGTGTTTTTACCATATTTCCGATTGCCTCGCGTATCATTAACCGCTTAGGTGTGGGAAGGGCTACCTGGGCGGGAGTAGTCCTGTTATGTCTGACAGCCATATTTCCCGTCATGGCTCCCAGCTTCCTCACATTGATAATCGCATTATTCCTTTTTGGAGCTACGAATGGGTTTACCGATATTTCAATGAATACGTTGGTGACGGAGATTGAAAAGGAGGATAAGCAAAACTTCATGTCGGCCTCACATGGCTTCTTTAGCCTGGGAGGTGTTATAGCCGGACTTGGGAGTTTTCTGATCCCCATATTGGATAACAGGGTATTACATATGGCCATTGCCATTGCGATTGTATTTGTGATAAACCTCATTTTTCGCAATAATTTCAAACATATAGTGGCTGCTCCAATTGAAAAGGAGCCATTCAGTTTCAAAAATTTCAGGCCCTTATTGTTACTCGGCATTGTTTCGTTTATCGTGATGGGAAGTGAAGGTGCTATTGTAGACTGGAGCGGACTCTTTTTGAAAGAAGTAAGTATTGCCCCTGAAGCATTGTGGGGTGCCGGATTCCTTGGTTTTCAATCACTGATGACCCTGGGTAGGTTCCTTGGTGATGCGATAAGTGAGAAGCTTGGATCTGTAAAAATTGTAGCGGCCGGAGCTTTAATTGCTATTTTGGGTTTTGTCCTTGTCTTAAGCACACAATTATACCTGGCAATTCTGGGCTTTGCACTTACAGGTCTGGGGTTCTCGGTCATTATCCCCGAACTTTTTAGAATAGGGGGTAATGTAAAAGGGGTAGAATCTTCACAGGGTGTCGCTTTTATTGCTGGAACAGGTTATTCAGGATTTTTACTGGGACCGGTGATCCTCGGATTTATCGCAGAAAAATTCTCATTAAACCTTACATTTACCTTGCTACTGGCATGTTCGGTGGTTGTACTTTTGGCTACAAGAGTATTGAGAAAAAGAAAAGCCAAGGTAGGGGTAAGCGACTAACGCACTTCGATGTCTGTAAAGGACAGACTCCAGGTACCGTCTTCTCTTTTGTGCATTTTTGAAATTAACAATCCTTCTATAGACTCATAGTCTTCCCAACTTGTTACAAGGCCGGGATCTTCCTGGTTTTCCTTTCTAAAGATCCATTCCCTGATTATATAATCATCTTCAAAAAAGAAATCGTAAGCATCGCCTGGGGTATAACCACCTTCATTTCCATACACAATGGTCAGCTTTTGCATCGGTTTTTTGCTGATAGGGGCAGGGGTGTTTTCGATAAGTTCAAAGGTGAAATTTTTCTGATCCCAGACCAGATTGAAAGGCGCCAACAGCCAGTATTTATCATTGATAAAACTCGCATCTACCTCCATTAAGGTGCTGTCTAGCTCTTTGCGCATATATGTGGTTGTATCGGCAAATTGAATCCCGGTTACCACATTTTCAACAGGTTTCCATTTCCAGGACCTCTCGAAGTGCGCGGTATCTCGGTCTACGTTGAAAGTAAAACTCAATTCACGGACATTTTTCCAGTGGTCATAGCCATGGGCCTTTGCAACCTTTTCTAATACAGAGAGCTCCACCCGGTCTTCCGATGTTTGGGTTTTCTTAGATTCTTTACATGCAAAGAGGGTAATACAGGCCAGGAAGATCAACAGTTTATTCATCATTGAAGGACTTTTATCAAATATAAATCCTTTTCGGAATATTAGGGTCAATTCAATGGCTTATCTAATGGAATAAATTGATTAATTTTGGCATCTAATAGAAACAGCATATGAGCGCAAAAAAAAGCAAAGTACAGGAAGCCATTGATGAGAAAATGCTTGAAGAAAGAAAAGTATTTCTCTGGGGAATGGTAGACGATGACTCGGCCAAACATGTAATAGACAGGCTACTGTATTTGGATCTTCAGAACAATAAAGAAATACAATTGTATATCAATAGTCCGGGAGGTTATGTAACCTCCGGCTTCGCTATGTACGATACCATCAAAGCACTGAAAAGTCCGGTATCTACTATTTGCACAGGTCTCGCAGCTTCTATGGGATCTATTTTGCTGTCTGTCGGGAAAAAAGGCCGCAGGTTTATACAACCCCACGCCAGGGTTATGATCCACCAGCCAAGTGGAGGTGCCAGAGGTCAGGCTTCCAATATTGAGATTCAGGCCAAAGAAATCATAAAAACGAGAGAGATTGGCGCTCAGATTCTGGCCGACAATTGTGGTCAGACGATAGATAAGATCATGAAAGACTTCAACAGGGATTATTGGATGAGTGCAGAGGAATCTATTGAGTACGGGATTGTGGATGCGCTGACGCCCTGATATTAAACTAACCTTGCTGCAAAATAAAAGTCCTTCTCCGTTTTACCGGGAAGGACTCTCTGGATATATATAGACGCCTAAGCGGGATAAATCTTCACTATATATACGCAATAGCGCGTAGTTGGGATTTTCTACGACTGTTAATTTTGAAATATTTCATAAAGGCCTATTTTTATTACCTTTATAGCTTCACTCTCAAGGCGAAACAGCCTGCATATGATACAAATGAGTAAAAACATTGCCATTGTAGGCTCGGGATTAATAGGCTCATTGCTCGCCATCTACTTACGAAAACACGGACATTCTGTAACCGTCTTTGATCGAAGACCAGACATTCGCACCATTGAATTTTCCGGAAGATCCATCAACCTGGCAATGAGTGACAGGGGCTGGAAAGCATTGAGACAGGTTGGGATTGAGGATCATGTGAAAAAACTGGCCATTCCACTTTATAAGAGAGCACTACACGTTGAGGATAGGCCCTTATATTATCAGGCATATGGAAAGGAAGATCAGGCAATATGGTCTATTTCCAGGGGTGTACTAAACAGAAAAATGATAGACCTGGCAGAAAGCGAAGGGGCCAAATTCAGATTTAATGAAAAAGTCTGGGACATAAGTCTTTTTGAAGCGAGGTTATTTACCGGAGAAAGTGAAAAAAGCGAGTGGGAAACCTATGATTTTGATATGGTTTTTGGGTGTGATGGGGCTTTTTCGCGCATTCGACACAAAATGCAAAGGCGATCCAGATTTGATTATTCACAGGATTTTATAGATGTAGGCTATAAGGAACTTACAATTCCGGCTAATGAAGACGGAAGTTATAAACTGGATAAAAATGCATTCCATATCTGGCCAAGAGGCAGATTTATGTTTATTGCCATGCCTAATCTTGACGGCAGTTTCACATGTACACTCTTCCTGCCTTTTGAAGGAGATATCTCTTTCGAGAAAATAAGAACGGAAGACGACGCCATCACATTTTTTAATACATATTTCCCAGGTGTTGGCAAGGAAATTGAAAACCTGGCGCAGGATTTCTTTAAAAATCCCACAAGTGCTCTGGTAACTATGAAATGTTATCCGTGGACATACTGGGATAAAGTAGCACTGGTAGGTGATGCTGCTCATGCTATTGTACCTTTCTACGGACAGGGGATGAACGCGGGCTTTGAGGATATATATGAATTAAATTCAATAATCGAAAAACATAAAGACGACTGGGAAAGCATTTTTAAGGAATACCAGGAGACCCGCAAACCTAATGCAGACGCAATTGCGAAACTAAGTTACAGGAACTTTATGGAGATGAGTTCAAAAACTGCCGATCCTGAATTCTTACTTCAAAAGAAAATTGAGGATCACTTCGCGGTAAAATATCCTGATAAGTGGATCCCCACTTATTGGAGAGTGACTTTTTCGGAAAGGCCATATAGTGAAGCACTGGCCTTAGGCGACGCCCAGGAGAAAATTATGAAACAGATCATGAAAATGCCAAATATTGAACAAAACTGGGATTCTGAAGAAGTGGAGTTAAAAATGCTTGAATTGCTAACCGAAAATCAAAAGGACAAGATTCTTTACTAAGATCTTCATTTCTGAGTCACAACCTGCATCAGATATTAATAAAATAAGCGAACCCACACAATGGTCCCAGGGGATAGAGTTGCGTCTTCAATAATTTTGAAGTTTCAATTATTAAGGTTAAGCCGTATAATTGGATAAAAAAAACCACCTTGAAAAAGGTGGTTGAAGTTTGTTTTGGTACAGCTTAAATATTGGAGAACATTTTTTTCATTTTCTCCTGTTCTTCTTCCGCCAGTGTCGGGTCTACTAAAATTCGTCCACTGTGTTCGTCTGTAATGATTTTTTTGCGCGATGCAATCTCTACCTGTACTTGTGGGGGGATAGTAAAGAATGATCCACCAGACGCACCCCTTTCTATAGGGACAACGGCCAATCCGTTCTTCACGTTATTGCGGATTCGCTTATAGGCTTTGATCAGACGATCTTCGATTTGTTTTTCAAATTTTACGGATTTTGCCAGAAGAGCTTTTTCTTCTTTCTCTGTTTCCGCAAGGATGGCGTCTAATTCTCCTTTTTTATGCTTTAAATGGGCTTCTCTTTCGGACAAGCGCTCCTTGGTCTCTGAAATGACTTCTTTTTTCTGATCGATTTGCGCCTTAAATTCCTTGATGTTCTTTTCGGCCAGCTGAATCTCTAATTCCTGGAACTCCACCTCTTTTGCCAGGGAATTAAATTCCCGACTGTTGCGTACATTTTTCTGTTGCTCCGCATATTTTTTGATAAGTACCTTGGATTCCTCTATCAGGTTTTTCTTCGCAGCAATTTCGTAATTAACGGTCTCTACATCGGTTTTCAGTTTGTCGATCCGGGTTTTTAGTCCAAGCACGTCGTCTTCCAGATCCTGGACTTCCAGTGGCAATTCACCCCGTACATTTCTAATCTCGTCGACACGGGAATCTATGAGTTGTAAATCATACAACGCCCTAAGTTTTTCCTCGACCGTTACTTCCTTCTTTGTTGCCATATATATTTATGAATAATTGATGGGATTTGTAATGACCTCCGATAAAGAGATTGCAAAATTAGGCATTTTTTTCTTAAGATAATCTGCCAGTAGATTTTTTGTAAACTGCTCGGATTCATAGTGCCCAATATCGAGCAATACGATTTGATTCTCTGCACTAAAGAATTGATGGTATTTAATGTCAGAAGTCAGGAGCACGTCTGCCCCGGCTTTTTTGGCTGCCTCGATGGCAAAGGCACCGCTTCCACCCACAACAGCAATTTTTTGCACTTTATTACCCATCAACCTGGAGTGTCGGATCATGGGAACGTTCATCTTTGACTTCACATTTTTAATAAAATCTGCTTCGTCCATCGCCTCTCTTAGTACTCCCACCATTCCCATTCCCAGGTATTGGTGTTGATTGTCCAATGAATACACCTCGTAGGCAACTTCTTCATAGGGATGATGGTCAAATAAAGCCTTTAGAATCTTATTCTCATCGGCCATTGCATAGGTCAGATGAATTTGGGCCTCCTTTTCAAGGTGAATTTCTCCTTTCTTACCCCTGTTCGGATTCGCCTGGTCACTGGCTTTAAATGTCCCACTTCCTTCTACCGTAAAACTACAGTGACTGTAATGACCTATGCGACCTGCACCCGCTTTAAACAATGCCTCTTTCAGGTTTTCGGCAGACGAAACAGGAACATAGGTGGAAAGTTTTTTAATAACGCCCGTTTTAGGAATGAGAATTTTTGCGTTTTCAATTCCCAATACCCCACATATACCGGCATTGACACCCATTGGTGAATTATCCAGGGCCGTATGCATGGTGTATATGGCCACTTCATTTTTAATGGCCTTAATAACAGCCCGTTCTACATAATTAGAACCGTTTAATCTTTTTAACCCATCAAATATTATAGGGTGAAAGCTAATGATGAGATTGCAGTTTTTCGAAATTGCCTCATCCACAACTTCCTCGAGTGTATCAAGAGTGACAAGTATGCCCGTAACTTCTTCAGATGAGTTCCCAACCAGAAGTCCAACATTGTCAAATTCTTCGGCATTTTCCAGTGGCGCAAGTGCCTCCAGTAAGTCTGTGACTGCTTTGATGATCATTTCGGGAATTATAGGCAGACCAAAGATAAAATATTATATTTTCGTTCCGATGCAACTGCTGAGAAAAATACTCTGGCCACTTTCTCTCATTTATGCTGCGGCTGTGTATCTGAGGAACTTGTCTTATGATCTCGGATGGCGATCGAGCAGCACATTCAATACACCAACTATTTGTGTTGGGAATCTGAGTCTGGGCGGTAC
>JBPCUI010000203.1:0-3098 GCA_051011235.1 Flavobacteriaceae bacterium | reverse complement strand
TTGTTCAGAAAATCAGGAAAAATATGAGAAGGAGAGGCCCGAAAGCCTGTCCTTTTTTGATGTTTCTTTGTGAAACAAAAATTTGAAGACCCGATATGAAGTATCAACCGAAAAAAAGGGCCCTGATTCTTTTGGCCGACGGCACTATCTTTTACGGAAAATCTGTAGGAAATAAAGACGGCACTGCATTTGGAGAGGTTTGTTTTAATACTGGAATGACAGGATATCAGGAGATATTTACCGATCCTTCCTATTTTGGCCAACTCATGGTTGCAACAAACGCCCATATAGGCAACTACGGGACCAACAAGGACGAGATGGAATCGGATTCTATTAAAATTGCCGGGCTCATTTGTAAAAATTTCAGTTATGATTATTCCAGGCGCAATGCCCAAATGAGCTTGCTGGAATTTCTTGAAGAACATAAACTTTTTGCTATTTCGGATGTAGATACCAGAGCACTTGTGAGTTATATTCGGGACCACGGGGCGATGAATGCCGTTATCTCCACAGATGTGAATCAAATAGAAAGTCTTAAAGCGGCTCTAAAGGAGGTGCCCGATATGAAAGGACTCGAATTAGCTTCCAAGGTATCGGCTGGGAAATCTTATTACTACGGTGACGAAAATGCCGCATTCAAAATTGCGGCACTCGATATTGGAATTAAAAAGAATATTTTAAGAAACCTCGCCAGGCGCGATGCTTATATCCGCGTATTTCCCTATAACAGCACATTTGAAGAGATGAACAACTGGGAACCCGATGGATATTTTATTTCAAACGGACCCGGAGATCCTGAACCTTTACTAGACGCAATAGAAGCTGCCAAAAAAATCATCGCCTCCGAAAAACCCCTTTTTGGAATTTGCCTGGGGCATCAGGTAGTAGCTTTGGCCAATGGCGTATCCACTTATAAAATGTACAATGGCCACCGCGGTATCAATCATCCGGTGATCAATCTTGAATCCGGTCGGGGTGAAATTACTTCTCAAAATCACGGATTTGCGATCAACCGCGAAGAGACAGAGGCCAATGCTGATCTAATCATCACACATATACATTTGAATGATGATACGGTGGCTGGAATAAGGGTAAAGGACAAGATGGTATTTTCAGTACAATATCATCCGGAAGCGAGTCCAGGTCCTCATGATTCAAATTACCTGTTCGATGAATTCTTTGAAATGATAAAAGCGAGTGTTGAGAAAAACCAGCTGGTTTAAGGAAACGTTATATTCCTTTGATTTGGAGACTTTTTTTGGGCTTTAAAGCCACCCCTTTCGTATCTTTGCAGGATTAAAATAACCGATAAAATCAGAAATTCCATGAGTATAATTGTAGACATACACGCCAGGCAAATATTGGATTCCAGAGGCAACCCAACGGTAGAGGTTGATGTCATCACTGAAAACGGTGTCCTGGGTCGTGCAGCTGTTCCTTCAGGTGCGTCGACCGGAGAACACGAAGCTGTTGAACTACGTGATGGAGGAAGTACTTTTATGGGTAAAGCAGTGGGTAAAGCCGTCGAAAACGTCAATACCCTCATTGCTGAAGAAATCACAGGAATGATCGTTTATGAACAAAATCTGATCGATCAAACGATGATCGCTCTGGATGGAACACCCAACAAATCAAAACTCGGTGCTAACGCCATTCTCGGAGTTTCGCTGGCGGTTGCCAAAGCAGCGGCTATTGAATTGGGCCTTCCCCTTTTCAGATACATTGGAGGTGTAAGTGCAAATACCCTACCAGTGCCCATGATGAATATTATTAACGGGGGTTCTCACTCCGATGCTCCCATTGCATTTCAGGAATTTATGGTCATGCCTGTAAAAGCACAAAGTTTTAGTCATGCTATGCAGATGGGCACGGAGATTTTTCACAATTTGAAAAAGGTTCTTCACGATAGGGGTCTAAGTACTGCCGTAGGAGATGAAGGAGGTTTTGCTCCTGAACTCGATGGCACCGAAGATGCTATTGAGACTATCGGAAAGGCTGTAGAGAACGCAGGCTATAAATTTGGGGATGAGGTAAAAATAGCACTGGATTGCGCTGCTGCTGAGTTTTACAAAGATGGAAAATACGATTATACTCTTTTTGAAGGCGATAAAGGAGCAATCAGGTCCTCAAAAGAGCAAGCGGAATACCTGGCAGAGCTCAGCGATAAATATCCCATTATTTCTATTGAGGACGGTATGGACGAAAATGACTGGGATGGCTGGAAAGTGCTCACCGAAATGATCGGCGATCGGGTACAATTGGTAGGTGACGATCTATATGTAACCAATGTTGAAAGATTATCTAGGGGTATAGAAAACGGTATTGCCAATTCTATACTGATAAAAGTGAATCAGATAGGGACTCTGACGGAAACCATCGCAGCGGTGAACATGGCCAAAAATGCAGGTTTTACCTCAGTGGTTTCTCATCGATCAGGAGAAACTGAAGATAATACTATTGCAGACCTGGCTGTGGCTCTGAATACCGGACAGATAAAAACAGGTTCTGCTTCCAGAAGTGACAGGATGGCTAAATACAACCAATTACTCCGAATAGAGGAGGAACTTGGAGATACGGCATATTATCCAGGCGAAAAAGCTTTTAAGCTAAATTAGATTTGAACTCTTATTATCGAGTTATAAAGCCCTTCCTAAAATGAAGGGTTTTTTATGCAAACACAATTCGACAAATAAAGAAATGAACTATATTGTAGCTATAAAAGATCGGGTTCGATTATGAACAATTTTCTCTTTGTCTCAGCCGAAAATGACGCCATAGCCAATTGCAAGGCAGGGGGTATGGGTGATGTTGTTAGGGATGTTCCCAGGCAAATAGCACAAAGAGGAGACAAAGTACATGTTGTAATTCCTTCTTATAGTCGATTACACAGGGAAGGGGGAACACTAAAAACCAAACTTAATTTCAATTTAAGGGGGATTATTTACACGGCCGAGCTCTATGAACTGATACCTAAGCAGGAGTTTAAGAATATTTATCACTACGCCGTTCACCATTCCGAGATAGAAGGAGGAGACATAGCTCATATATACCACAACGATGCAGAGCAGCCCTTTTATACAGATGCCATCAAATTCTTT
>JBPCUI010000202.1:0-3592 GCA_051011235.1 Flavobacteriaceae bacterium | reverse complement strand
ACCCAAAAATATCAACCCCTTAACATACCTTTCCATGCCTCTAATTCCATCGCATCACCTCACATCAAAACATGAAAATCGCCCCCGTTTATCCCGAAAGCGGCTGCAAATATAGAGCGTATTTTTTAATTGCAACTATATTTCCCGCTAATTTTAAGAATATTTTCTGATGCTTATTTCAACTCTCTATAAAAGAGACGGCTACCAAGAACCGGGTGGAATAAAGGCTACTAAAATTAATAGATTTTTATGAGCCGCGCAACTATTTTTTTTCCTTGGCTTCTTTACTCCATTTGTTGGTAAGAGAAGCGTAATCATAGTTCAATACCGAGTTCTGCTTTTCCAGTCTTTTTGCAGCAAATGCGCGTTGCAGAATATCTTCAATTAAATAATCCTCGTGAACCATTTCCGGATGAAATTCCTGCTTAATACTTATATCGAACATTTTGGCCGTGGTATTATACCAAAACGCCCTCCAACCGCTTCTTAATTCTTTAACCAGGTTAAATGCTGTTTTTCCTGTTTGTCTATAAATTAGTTTGACAAGTATTTGACCCTCAGTACGCGTTAATTTTTTCAATTCCTCAGAAAATTCCTCTTCAATATATTTCTGAACACGCTTTGTGTACTTCTTCTTCGGACGCTTTCTTTTGATTTTTGAAAGTGAATCGTTTAGCTCCTCTAATCTTTCAGACGCGAGCTTGGCGTATGGGTAAACCTTTATTGTCTTTCTGCGAAGTATGTAGTAGCGCAGTTTATCCTTGTAGGAAACGAATTCTAACTTCCCAAATATATACACTTCGTCAAGTGCAATAGAACTCTGGAAGATCGAATCTCCCTCAACAATAATCATCTTCTCGGTAATGGAATCCAATACCTCTTCCTTTACCTGAGCCAAAACCCCTGAGCAGGACAGCACAACGTACAATAAGATGAAGTTCTTCATCATTTAAAGATTCTTATAAAAGTCTTGCCAAAATTAAAGATAATCCTTCATAGGTGGTACTAAATAAAAGTGAATATTGTTAAGTTTGTATCCGGTAAATATAAACCGCTACAATATGAAGATTCTCAACAAGAAGTCCATTGAATTTTTTGAAAAATATCTCAATAATGCAGCCCCAACAGGCTATGAATGGGAAGGTCAAAAACTTTGGATGGATTACCTAAGACCTTATGTGGATACTTTTATTACGGATACCTATGGAACAGCAGTGGGAGTTATCAACCCTGATGCTGCTTACAAAGTGGTAATCGAAGGCCATTCCGATGAAATTTCCTGGTATGTAAATTACATTACTGACGAGGGAATTATTTACGTCATCAGAAATGGTGGCAGTGATCACCAAATTGCGCCCTCAAAGTGGGTCGATATCCATACCAAAAAAGGTATCGTAAAAGGCATTTTCGGATGGCCGGCAATACACACCCGGGACCGCGGCAAAGAACCACCACCAAAGCTTGATAACATTTTTATTGACATCGGAGCTAAAGACAAGAAAGAAGTTGAGAAAATGGGAGTACATGTGGGTTGTGTAATCACTTATCCCGATTCCTTCCAGGTACTCAACAAGAACAAATTTATTTGCAGGGCTATAGATAACAGAGCCGGCGGATTTATGATCGCCGAAGTGGCAAGGTTGCTACATGAAAACAACAAAAAGTTGCCCTTTGGATTGTATATCACAAATTCGGTCCAGGAGGAAATTGGTCTTCGCGGGGCTCAAATGATCACGCAGACTATAAAACCGAATGCGGCGATTGTCACTGACGTTTGTCACGATACAACAACGCCTATGATTGACAAGAAAAAAGAAGGGCATACAGAATTGGGCGCAGGACCAGTGATCTCTTATGCCCCGGCAGTACAAAACAAACTCCGTGAACGTATTATAGAAACCGCCGAAACTAAGAAAATTCCTTTTCAAAGACTCGCATCCTCAAGATCTACCGGCACAGATACCGATGCCTTCGCATACAGTAATGGCGGGGTGGCCTCTGCGCTGATATCACTCCCATTGAGGTATATGCACACCACGGTTGAAATGGTACATCGCGACGATGTGGAAAATGTAATTCGGCTTATTTACGAGACACTTCTGGCTATTCGCGAAGGAGAAACTTTTAGCTATTTTGAATAGGTCTAACTAAGCCCAGTGTAATTTCAGTCTAATGGACGAATTGGTCGATATACTCAATGAGGAAGGTGGTTATACCGGCAATCAGTTAATGAAGTCCGAGGCTCATAGAAAAGGCTTGTTCCACCCCACAGTCCATATTTGGTTATATACGAGAAACGGCCGAATACGCAGTCAACAAAGGGGTCGAACTAAAAAATCCTTCCCGCTATTGTGGGATGTGTCTGTAGCCGGACATGTGGAGGCCGGTGAAGAGATTGCTATAGCTGCACTCAGGGAAACTAAAGAAGAAATTGGTTTAAGTCTGGAACAGCAAGACCTGGTAAAGATCGGCATATTTAAATCTCAACAAATACACAACGAGGATTTTAAGGACTTTGAGTTCCATCATTGTTTTATCGCCGAACTTAAAATACCTGTTGATAAATTGAAGCGACAAAAAAGTGAGGTTGAAGAAATAAAGTTAATCCCTTTATTGAATTTTGCTGAAGAAGTTTGGGGCCTGGGTAATCCGTCTAAATACGTACCGCATGGCACTTATTACTACAAGGAAATAGTGAAGGCAATCAACAATAGCTTAAAGAGATCGGATAAATTCAGCGGACTTGCCTAAACTAAAAGTTTTCTGCTCACCGCTCTCCATGTTCCTGACCTTAAATTCGGCTGCATCAAGTTCAGTTTCTCCTATAGAGACTACATAAGGAACACCCCGCTTATCGGCGTATTTCATTTGTTTCTGAATCTTTGCAGCGCTGGGGTACATGTCGGCTTTTATCCCAGCCCTTCTGCATTCTCGGACAAGTTTCATAGCTGCCAAAGCTTCCGCTTCACCAAAATTGAGGCAGAGTACATCCAGGTCCCTGCCTACGGATTCAGGGAAAAGTCCTAATTCTTCCATAACAAGGTAAATCCGGTCCAGGCCAAAGGAAATACCAACTCCACTGGTTCCGGACAATCCGAAAATACCGGTAAGGTCGTCATAGCGCCCTCCACCTCCTATTGAACCCATATCTACTCCGGCCGGCGCTCCTACTTCAAAGATGGCACCAGTGTAATAATTCAGTCCACGTGCAAGAGTAACGTCTATTGAAAGTGTGGCTGTACTAAGGCCCATTTTCTCAACCACCTCAAAAATATATTCGAGGTCATTCAATCCTTCAAGGCCAATAGCAGAGCTTTTGAGAAACGCTCGTAACTTGGCCAACTGTTCGGCCGTATCACCCTTCAAATTGAACAACTCCTGTGCTTTCGCTACCGCATCGGCAGAAATTCCCTTATCGAGCATTTCCTTCTGAACACCCTCAAGTCCAATCTTGTCTAATTTGTCTAGTGCGGTGGTAAACACCGTGATTTGCTTGTCAGCACCAATTACTTCCGCAATCCCTGTTAGCACCTTTCGGTGATTTAGCTTGATCATTACGCCGGAAAGGCCTAACTCATTAAACACAACATCG
>JBPCUI010000201.1:0-7072 GCA_051011235.1 Flavobacteriaceae bacterium | reverse complement strand
ATACATAAGGCCACGACTCAATCCTAATCCAGTCTCATCTGCAGTGGCAGGAACAAACGTCCACATCTCTTTACCATTAGTTGCATTGATGGCGAACAAACTATTGGCAGCATTGACCCCGTACAGTAAATCACCAACGACCAGTGGATTGGTTTGTATCTGAGTATTTCTCTCTTCGGAAAGCCCGCCGCTATGATAGCTCCAGGCTAGTTTTAGGCGATGCACGTTGCTACTGTCTACTTGTTTTAGAGAAGAAAAATGTGTTCTTGCAGGATCTCCTAAATAGTGGCTCCAGGTTTCGTAATTGACATTTGCTTCGACTTTTTTAGACCAATCATCCTTATCATTAAGATCCTTTGCACAGCCAACAAAAAGCAATGGCAAGCCAAACGCCAAAATTGTACATTTCATATAATCATTAACTTTTCTCATGGCATCGCCTTAGGTCATTTTAAAGCTTTAATTAGAAATACCCAGGGTTCATCATGTGGAGCGGCAACAACTCCCGGAAAATTAATTCTTTTGGGTTCCATCCAGAAGGATTGAATGATTCTCATGGTTTCCATACTGTAGTCCTGTTCAGGTATATCGAGTTTAACGACACCGCCGGTTGGCATATACAATATGTACTCCCCGGAACCATTGGTCATACAATACGCCTCATTAGACTTTCGATCGCCCAAAATCTCATTAGCCGGCCGAAAGCTAAAGATGTCTGCCTTTTCAGTGAGCATTCTCATGCTCCTGATATTGATTTGAGCCAGTTTGCTTAATCCGATACCTGCATCTGGTCTGTGGAAACGGACGGCTGCATGCCCTGCAAATATATTTCTCCAAAATCTCTGTTGCCCTTCCCTAATGGATCCGGACCAAAGCTGACTTACATCTGCGCCGTATATTTTTACGTTATTGATAGGTCTTATTTTTTCCGATTTCTCAATCTCATTTCGGATCCAAAGACCTGTGTCATAGTGAGTCTGACCATCTTGTGCATTGTTGTTGGCAATATCCATATAATTGTAACTCAGCGTATCTTTCAGGCTATAGGAATAATTAGAATCATTGTGCAGATCCGGATTTGTATATTCTGCATACCAGCCACCCAGGTCCGGATGTTGAATTTTAGTATGGGGAACCGCCCCATTGGTAGGGTCCCAGCTGTCCCACATTTCGGTAACAAAGATCTTTTTACCATGGGAAAGGGCTTTGGTCCTGATATAGTTTGACCAATATATTCCCCATAGGTAATGTGCATTGGTCTCATTGTCGATGCAATACAAAACGTTGTCGTAAGACAGGGTTATCTCCAATACCTTATCTACAAATTGTTCTTGATATTTTCTCAACAGTTCATTGTCTTTGAGGCCCGGGACACTGGTAAAAAAGGGATTTATTTCAGATTGAGCCGGATAGGCAATACTATCGGGCAGCCGACTTTGCTCAACGGTGTAATTGCTATTCAGCTTGGGATTGAACGGATTATCCGACCAGCGGAATTCACCCCAATAAAAATCATAAGTAGCCCAGATCTCTAACTGGACTATTATATCCAGTTTTTGACTGATTTCAAAAAGCGCTACAAGTTTTTGCCAATATTCTGGATTTGGTCGATTGAGATCGTACAAACCTCGGGCATCTTTTAAATAGGGTTTAAGATTACCGGGATCTCTGCTGCTGAGGGTACATCGAATGTAATTTCCACCTACGGATTCCAATAGTTCCAGGTGCTCCTCCAAATCATCGATTTGGAAAATATTGTCCTCCTTTGTGCCTCCTAAAAGCAATATTGGTTTACCGTTATATGACCAGTAAAATGGATTCTCTTTATAAATACTTATCCCCGCCTGATTATCTGTAGTCGATTCGCCAGTGTTTTTGCAGGAATACGTCAGTATCCCAATGATCAATACAAAGAAAAGTGCTGAGGTTCCTTTAATAATATGGATTTTAAATGGCATAAAAATAACAACTGTAAGTGTTTGTCATCGTTTCAATGGACTTTTACTCTTCCTTTAGTTCGGTTTCTATAAGCAGGCCAATAGTATCTATTTGACTTATCGCGTTTTGGTATATATCATCTTTCTCAAACATAATATCTATAGCCGAGAGTAGGAGGTTCTGCATATAGAAGGAATATAACTCATCAGGTCTTTCTACTTGTAAATCGCTGATGTGGATATTATCAATCAACCCGGGGCCCATAAAACGCAGGATCACTTGCCAATGATTAACTTCTAACCTGTTAGTATAGATATAATGTTCTTCTAACTCCTGGAGTTCCTCTATAATTGCTTCGTTTTTCAAGAGTTTGAGTTCCCCGCTGTTTACGAGATTTTGGTAAATATTAGCGCTCCCACTGAAATCGGAATATTCGAAGAGTTTAAATAATATTACTTTTAAAGTATCGATCTGTGCCCTGTCCTGTGCTTCTATTATTTCGTTGGCATATTGGAACTGAGCAATGAGCATATCGTTATAGTGCGCATTCCCTTCAATATCACTTTTATCTTCGATGATCTTTTTGAGAATATTCCCGTAGATCTGTTTCTCTTCTATTCTTTGTACTTTTTCGGTATTCCAGTTATCAATAGCAAATGCGATGAGTATTCCAATAACCACCAATAAAATTTCGCCGATGGCATATAAGAAGTATTTTTTGGCACTTCCCTTTTCGATCCAAATCCTGCGAAAACTCCGAAATACTTTAACCATCCAGTGGGTATTTTAGAATCAATTTTGAGAGGGTAAGATACTAAAATAGAAGAAGAGCAAAGAGGATGTCCCTGGAAGAGTTAACGGGCCTTAAGGCCTATGTCAAATTCCTGGCCATAGCTATAAAATCGAAGTGTTCCTTTCCGATGACAAATTCATGATCCCCAATCTTTTCAAACCCGTTTTTTAAATAGAATTGTATTGCCCTTTCATTTTCTTTGTATACGGAAAGCCATATATAATCGCAGGTACCTGATTTCGCTTTTTCGAGAAGCGTCGTATGTAAAGCAAGTCCAATTTTTAGTGAGAGAAAATCCTTGAGTACATATATTTTTTGCAGCTGACAAACTCTTTCCATTTCCAGAAAAGGGGTTGTGGATTTTAGTTTAAGTTTTGCATAACCCACAGGAAGCCTGTTGACAAAGGCCAACCAGTATAAGTTCTCTTGCTTCTGCAAACTGCGCTCGATTTTTGCAACCGAAAAAGTGCGTTCAAAGTATTCCAACAAGTCATTCTGGTCTTTGAAAAGATCGCCAAAACTCTCCCAAAATGTAACACGTCCAAGGAGTGCAATGACAGACGCATCTTCTTTAGTTGCAGGCCGGATAACCACAGAGTCGTTGCTCATATTTATAATCTAAATTAATTTTATGTGCCTCTAAATGATTAAGATTTACAACCTTATTCATCCTTGAGATTTTATCATTTCAGGGTAAAAAGGGTCGTCTCATTACTCATTTAGAAGGAGTAATTCCCCTTGGTTAAAGTCATACTCTTCAACCGGTTTACCACCGACAGAGTTGGTGTCCCAATCCTGGGCAATTTTCCACTTGCCGTTTATTTTCTTTAGCATTACGTGAAAACGACCAAAACTAGTTCGTGATTTTTTATCAGACTGTTTATAGACCACTCTGTAAAAACCTACTTCATAGCCCACATTATCGGTGTACATTCTGCGCTCCATGGCAAAATCGATGGTTATGGTACGCTTATCCTTTTTTTGATAGGACTTTTTAATAGAATTCTTGTATTCCATTCCCTGTTGAATGCCACCGTCATGAATCCGCAATATATGATCCGAGTGTAGCGCGTTAAATGCTTCCCAGTCTCTGGCCTCGTAAGACTGCTTAAAAGGTTTCCAAATTGTTGCATTGATGATGGTCTCAGTAGACTTTTTAGCAATAGATACCTGTGCATGATTAGAATGGAGAACAAATAATACGAGTAAACTAATTATGGTAGATTTCATTCTTAGTTATTTACAAAAAAGATTGATTTTAAATTATTTAACGAAAATACTGTCAAAAATATCCTCCTTCAATCCTTTATCCTGTAACCAACTGGCAAATTCATGTTGCTCGCCCATTTTCGCATGATGTAAAAGTGTAAATCCATGCGGGCCATAAGCAGTAAGGTAATTAGGTGAAATTTCGATAAGTTGTTTTACTACTTCTGTATATCCCAGGAAGCATAGGTTAAAAATGTCTAACCTCGCTCCACGTTCAACCAAAAGCTGCGCAATATCCTCGCGACCCATATGCGATGCTCCTCCAATGGCCGTCTCAAAATCGCCACGTCTAATCTGACTGGTACAGTTAAGGATCAGTGGATGATTGTCTATAAGTTTCTTTGTCTGGTCCAGGTCTCTATGGGCAGCAAGAACAAATTCGTCTATTAGATCGGTGTTGAATAATTCTTTGCCTGAGGAGGCGTGAATGAAATTTGGTGTAATCAGTGCGGCGCCGGTAATACCAGCACAGCTCTGTATAAATCTTTTTCTTTTCATCGTGTTGGAGTTTTTAGGAGGCAACTTAAAAGTAATTAATCGCAAAGGACTAAAATCATAAGGATATCACAATTATGGATCAATACTTAACTTCGGGAAGTACTGTTCCCACACTGCCTGAAGGGTTTTGAATACCTAAGATATTTGATAGTGTAACTGCGACATCCACGGTCTCAACCGGCCTTTCAATGCGCTTACCCTTTAGGCCGTTACCTGCAAAAATAATAGGTACGTGCTGATCGTATTCCCAGGGCGATCCATGAGTGGAAGCCACAGTCAATCCGTCCAGATCGTTAATAAACCAATGAGGTTTAAACACTACGTAAAGATCACCAGAGCGATCCTGATGGTAGTTAAAGCTAACAGATCTGCCAACATGTGTATCAGTAATACCCGGGGCTGTAATTTCGGCTCGGGTAAGGGCTTTTTCTATCCCGGGATTTCTCTCCAATTCTTTGGCTACAAAACTGGCCACCACCTCCCTTTCAAGCTTTTGATTCCTGATTGCGGTATTGTTGAGATATATGAAAGGGTGAACATAGCCCAATATTAAATCCTCGGTTGTATTGAATTGCTTTTGAAGTTTTAGTTTTAATCCGGCTGTCAGCAATGAATCTTTTTCAAAATAGCGCGCGTCTATACCCAATTGATTTAGATATCCGGGGACATCTGCTCCACCGTGGTCTGCAGAAAATACGATGAGTACATCGTCCAGTCCTATTTGTTGATCTACATAGTTAAACAGCTTGGCAAGTGTACGATCCAGTCGAAACAGGTTGTCTTCGGTTTCAAGGCTGGAAGGTCCAAAAAAATGCCCGACATAATCTGTGGAAGAAAAACTGACGGAGAGATAATCGGTAATCCCATCGGTTCCGAGCGATTCTGCTTCGATCAGGGTTTCTGTAAAATCGAGTGTCAGTTCATCACCTACGGGACTCAAAGTCAGGAAAGTTGTAAAATAGGGGCTCACCCCACCATATGGATGAGGGAAGACCCGTCCATAACCAGGTAGTGCTGTCTCCCAGGGCATGTCGTCCTCGTCTTTGTGTAAATAGAATTCCCTGTCGTGCATTAATTCCCAGCTCTGGTTGATATAGGAATGGATCTTTTTTAGCGCATTCCAGCGCCTTGCCCACTCAGGGTAGGCGTCGTAGTAATAAGTGCTGCTCACAAATTCACCTTTGGACTTACCAAACCAGAATGCTTTGCCTTTGTGCCCGGCCATTGTGATGGCTCCACGATCTTTAACCGAAATACCGAAAATCTTTGATTTTCCGTTGGTGTCTTTGAAAAGCTCATCGCTAAATGTGGACAGGAGAATGGCCGCAGGAGAACGTCCATCTGTTCCCGCCGCACGCTGTGTGGGGTCGATCTCAACATTTTTATTCACACCACCACCTTCACCTATCATTGGATAGTCGAAGTCCTGCACATTATAAATAGTATTTTGACTTTCCTTATCAAACCAGATATTGCCGATCATACCATGAGCCGATGGGTCTGCACCTGTGGCCAGCGTAGTATGCCCTACCACTGTTTCGGTATTGGCGTGGCGGTGATGTGCCTTTTCATATACGATACCCTTTTCGTAGAGGTACTTAAACCCACCATCGGGGAGACGATCATATACCCTCAAGGGCAGGTCGGCACGGAGCTGGTCGACAGTTATTTGCAAAATGAGCTTAGGACGATCCTGTGACGATATTGAGAATGGAATAATCAGTAAAAATAGTAGCTGAAAGAATGTATACTTCATAAGGCTTAAATTTCAATTATACAGGTTTTCAATATCCGCCTTGCTCAAATCCAAAATCAGTTCACCTAAGCGATTACAAACTGCCTCAAAATACTTTTTGCCCTTTTCAACGCTTGCAGTTTTGGGATTTCCTACGCCGGTGTCACGGCTAATCTTAGACCATGGTCTTTCGGTCCAAACCCAGCCCTGGTTAAAAGCAGAAATTTTATTTTTCTTTTCTTTTCCATCTCCCCATTCTTTATGTGGCAATACCAGATCGGGCTTTAAATAAAGGATCAGGCTGGTTTCCAGTTCGCCTGCATGGTCACCGGGTTCATCAAAATATTCATCTTTATCCACGGCGTGGTACCATTCAGTAACGCAGAGGAACATCTCAGGAAAATCGAGTCCCAATTCCCGGATAATGGATTTCCAATTATTGCCGCCATGGCTGTTAAGCAGCATAAATTTTTTAATACCCTGGTTGTTAAGTACGGTTATAATATCACTTAATACCGCTTTTTGTGTGCTAGGGCGCATATTCATATCCAGATAGATGTCGGTTTGGCCTGTATTCACTCCAAAAGGTATGGTTGGTAAGACAATCACTTTAGCGCCTTGTTCCCAGGCGATACGGGCTGCTTCTTCCGCAAAGGCTGTGCCTTCTATGTTATCGGTACCGTAGGGGAGGTGGTAGTTGTGGGCCTCGGTAGCCCCCCAGGGAAGCACGGCGAGTTCAATTTCGTGGTCTTTGAGGTATTTCCAGTTATTTTCTTCAAGTATATAAGGACGTATCATTCAAGGACATTTTTGTCAACGTCTTTAAAAATAAGCTTTAT
>JBPCUI010000200.1:0-3550 GCA_051011235.1 Flavobacteriaceae bacterium | reverse complement strand
ACCCAAAAATATCAACCCCTTAACATACCTTTCCATGCCTCTAATTCCATCGCATCACCTCACATCAAAACATGAAAATCGCCCCCGTTTATCCCGAAAGCGGCTGCAAATATAGAGCGTATTTTTTGCATGCACAACACAGACAACAAAAAAATATCACCCTTTATCAAAAACTAGGGTCAAAAACCCTTCGCTTTGCTTTCTTAATAATTGACAATCAGAACTATGAGAAGAAATTCCACACCAGTCCAAAACGAATCACAAAGTCGCGATAAGGATAATTTGGCGCAGCGTAAAAATTGAATCCTGTCCAGGCCGAATTTATATGTTCTGCCTTTAAATAGATTCGCATGGTACGAACCTTGGCATTTAAAAAGACATCGAACATAGGATAAGCACCCAACTCCTCTCTGTTTTGCACGTAGAACTCAGACAATAGGGGGTTGTACGCATTCATATTATAAGCCGTAAAATACTTAAATGTAATTCCAGTCTGTATATACATCGCTTTTTTGAATGCCTCGTCTGCAAAATAAATTGTATTACGCGTTACAAAATCCGGCACATTGAGTACCTCACTGTCTTGAGTAATTGCCTGGTACATGAGTGTGTTATTGAGTGCCCACTTCCTCCAACGGAATTCCTTTTCGTATTTTACTTTTAAATGACTAACACTACTCCCAGCCTGAAAAGGTTGTACAAAAGCATTCTCCTGGTCCAAATCAATGTCTTCTTGAGTGGCAGTAGATGTGAAATATGTATAGTTATCAAGTGTAGTATACTTGGCTGAAAGATTTCCCCATAGCTGAGACTCCAGGTTAAACTGCAGACTATACACCTTTTCCTTATTAAAATTGTCGATATTATTCCAGTTATAGTTTTCGTATTCCGATTGATAAAGAAGAAAATTAAAATCGGGCATCCGCGAGGAAATATGCAATGCTGCACTAATCTCGGTCTTCTCATTAATACCATAGCTTGCAAATGCCTGTACGAGATTATCGCTGAGATCCCCTACCACTGTATACGCTATATCACCACTGATAAAGAAGTTACCAATCTGCTTTTGGTATTTACCCCCTACACTTATCTCTTCATCTTTTAATTGATTGGGAATGGTTTCCGTCGGGGTGACCAAAATGCTATTGAAAAAGTAGTTATAACTGTAGAGATTGGCATAACCGCTGAGTTCGCCCAGTGTTTTGTTGGAAAATGTGGCACTGAGCTGATTAAACATGGTCTTAAGACGGGCTTTGTCATCTATTGGTTCCAGAAAAGCATCGCCAAAATAATCGTCAGCTGATTCCTGCTCAAACTGGTAAAACTTCGTTTCATAGTTAAACTGATGACCTACAGACAGAGCCGTTCTGGGTACAGCACTACTGTCTCGTCTGCTCCCAAATAATCGGAATTGATGATCCAGATAATACCGTTTGCCGTCTAACTTATTGTTTGCATTGGTAAAGAAGACATCCAGCCTGGAACGATCACTGAATTCTGAATCGCCCGATTCAAATTGTAATTCCTTCCTTGAGATCCCACCGTTTTCCTCAGACTCAATTTGCTGATTAGCTATATGGGCCCGAAATCTGTACCGGCCATCGGCAGTAACATAATTGGCTGTTGATCTGAAATTGCCCGACTCGGCCTGGTCGAATTGATATTTGCCAAGCGAACGAAAACCTTTATATGCAATCGAGAAATTAAATCTTCTTGAAGTGTTTACTGCGAGTGTGGCATCCAACAATTGACCTTGCCCCATTATAGTTTTAAAATACAGGTCGGTCACAGGTGTCGCTACACTGAAATATTTCATGTCCTCGATTTCAAAATAATTGAAGTGTTTGGCGGTGGCTCCCAAAGCGGGGTAGAGTTTTTCCCTCTCAAAATCGACCCCGAGTGAATTGTACGGCCTGCCGATATTTGCAAAAGGCATTAGTTCAAAATCGTCGCGGCGTAAATAGTTATAGCTGTATTCCTTGTAAATGGTCTGGGTAGTATCTAAAAAGGTGGTATCTCTTGTGTGAGAGATTAATTTGTAATCCTTGATTGTCAATGAATCTGCCTCCGCGAATCTTTTTTGCTTTTTTTTTGTCTTCTTGGTCAAGGACAAAGAATCTCCCGTAAACCTAGGGGGAATGGAATCTTCTTGTGCGAGTATAGGAAAAGCAAAAAATGCCAGGAGCAGCAAGAGGAGATACTTCATAGTAAAAACTTACTCTGGCAAAGTTAATTTTTTTGTTCCTAACATAATGTGAAAGTTTGAGGCTTCTCTCATAACTAATTTTGTCCAATTGAAATAAGCACCTAAATAGAATATATTGCTCTAAGCTGTATCTTCGTCTCAAAGAATTAAAACTTTGCTCAGGCTTTCATACAGCACATTGATTGAAGCAGGAACAGACGAGGCCGGTCGCGGTTGTTTGGCCGGTCCGGTCACAGCTGCAGCCGTAATTCTTCCCTCCGGATTTGCACATAAAGGCTTGAACGATTCCAAACAATTAAAAGAACAGCATCGGAAAGAGTTAAAAACACTTATCGAGTCTGAAGCCATGGGTTATGCAATTAAACACGTTAACCAGGAGATTGTCGATGAGATAAATATCCTGAATGCATCAATCCTGGCCATGCATCAGGCCATAGAAAAATTACCTATTGAACCTGAATTTATAGCAGTTGATGGCAATAGATTTAAGCCATTTAAAGAAATACCTCATCAATGTATCATCAAGGGTGATGGTAAATTTCAAAATATAGCCGCAGCTTCAATACTGGCCAAAACCTACCGGGATCATTATATGGACATACTGCACGAGGAATATCCCATGTATAACTGGAAAAAAAACAAAGGTTACCCTACCTTCGAACACCGAGAAGCCATCCTGAAATACGGTATTACAAAATATCACAGAAAAAGTTTCAAGCTTTTACCAAATCAATTGAAACTTGAGTTGTAAATTCCGGAAAGCTTCGTAATTATCCCGATGCGGCAAATACTATAATGTATAAATTTGTCCAAAATATTATTCATGCCAGCCAGAACTACCCTACTATTCATTTTCGTCTTAATTTTTGCTTGTAAACCCAATAAGCCGACAGATCATCCGCTTTTAAACTACGTCCCCGATGAGGCTTCCCTGATAATTAAGATAAACAACCTGAGTACCCTGCAAAGTGAGCTGAAAAATAACAGTTTTATCAATGACGCAGCTCAATCAGAAACAATAAAAAAATTCAAAGCGGTATTTGGGGTCCTGAATCATATTCAAACAGACAGCACCAACCTTTTGGCCCTTGTTGAAAATGATACCCCGCATATTTTTTTAATTTCACATACCAGACCCAGTTGGTCCATTAACGGCGACAGTATAAATCCTGTGAATAAGCTCAAAGGAGCCGTTCAGAAAAGCGCAATAGGAGATATTCCTGTCTTCACCCTTGAAGAAAATGGGATACATATTTTAAGCACCTCTGAAGATCTTGTCAGAACCAGCCTGAATGCAAATCCAAAACTGGCTGGTAATGAACTCCTGAGCAACTTATATAAAAC
>JBPCUI010000199.1:0-11538 GCA_051011235.1 Flavobacteriaceae bacterium | reverse complement strand
TTTCATCACCTAATGCCAATCGATTTACGTTGGTGAGTGACTTGAAGAACGATCTGCTATTGAGAACCTGCTTAGTTTCCAATCCTCCCTGTATGGCCATGTAACTCCTAAATCCGGTTTTTAGTTTACCAAAAGAAAGCAAGTCGCCTGCCTCAATACGGTGGACCTCGTAATTACCTAAAATTTCACCATTCAGTGATGCGGACATATCTGCTCCGCACAGCGCAATACAAGTAGGTTCTTCAAATTGAAGTGTGGGGCCCGTCATGGTAATCTCCAATAAAGCATCAGTAGGATTGTTCTCCAGAAGAGAATTGGCAATAGAAGCAGCTTTAGCATCCATGTATCCGCTTACGGGAACGCCTTTATCGCGATAGCCGAACCTTCCTTTATCCTGTATCGTTGTAAAAAATCCGGCTTTCAAAACCTTAAACATCCACTATTGTGTTTTCAATATTATAAATGCCTACTTCGGCCTCGATTTTATGAAGATCATAAGCTGCTTTGTTAATCGGGTAAAATTCAATACGATCTCCAACATTCACAAAGCAGGGATCAGCTTTATCGACGTTAAAAAGTGGAATGGGACAATTACCTATAATATTCCATCCTCCCGGTGAATCCTGCGGGTAGATTCCTGTTTGTTTACCAGCCAGGCCTACTGAGCCTTTGTTTACATTAAGACGGGGCGATTTCTTTCTAGGTGTTTCCAGTGACTTCGGCAAACCTCCTAAATACATAAATCCAGGAAGGAATCCTATGCCGTATACTGTGTATGTAGTACCTGTATGCAGCTCGATGATCTGCGAGATACTCATATCAAGTGTCCGGGCTACTTCTGTCATATCAATGCCAAATTCAAGATCATAACAAACCGGGAGTTTCCACAGTTGTCTTTTTAGGGGAACAAGACTCCTGATTTCCTGATACCAGGATTTTAGCTGCTCCATTAATTCGGTTGAATTTTCAATTTCCTTCTGATTGACAATAGTCAGCGAATTATAAGCCGGTATGAATTCCCACAAAGCAGGATCCAGACATTCCGCTTTGAGGTGTTGGGCAAATACCAGAATATCGTATAAGATGCGTTCATCGACCTTTGCCGGCCATTCTATAAGAATAGCCTGATCTCCAAATGATTTTAAAGAAATGGGATATTCGCTCACTTTGCAATAATAATATGTCGCCCGGGTAGTTGTGCAGCAAGATACGTCAATATTTGCAAAGCTGATGGAGTATCGCTATGTACACAAAAGGTTTTGGCAATTATAGGCACATCTATGCCTTTTATTGTATGCACTGCACCCTTCTTTGCGATTTGGGCCAGATGTTTTAATACCTCAGCCGGGTTGTCTATAATTGCATTAGGTTCAGACCTGGAAACCAGGCTGAGATCTGCATTGTAATTTCGGTCTGCAAAAGCCTCATATACCACTTCGATATTTTTCAAAAGAGCTACATCGGCCAAGACAGAGGAATAAGGGGCATAGAGTTTTACATTTTGAATAAAAGGTTCTATGGCCAGGATAAAATTTTGCGATAAAGAACGATTCACACACAAGTCATTATAGAGCGCTCCATGGGCTTTGATATGGTGCATTGTTGCTCCCTCTGTTTGAAGCACTTCTGAAAAAAGTGTCATTTGACCACGGATACTTTCTATAAACTCTGCAGGCGGAAGATCCATGCTTTTCCTTCCAAAATTCTCCTTATCAGGATAAGAAGGATGCGCCCCGATCTTAACAATGTGCTCCTTGGCCAGGCGAATAATCGTCGAAATAGACTCCTTATTTCCCGCATGCCCGCCACATGCAATACTACAAGATGAAATGATAGGGAAAATGTCCGGTTCGTTGCCTGCTCCCTCCCCTACATCGCAATTAATATCGATAACAAGATCTTTCAAAACGCTATGCAATTACTCCAAAAATACTTTTTATGCCCAATACGATGACCAGTATAATTATAAAAAGAGCCAGGATATTATTCCACAAAGAGTTTTTGTGCTTACCCATTACCCCTGCTTTATTGACAATCCACAATAGTAGAACTGCTATTATTGGAAGAAGAAGCCCGTTGGCTACCTGGGCAAATTGAATGATTTCGATGGGTCTAATATCTAAACTCAGGGAGCATACGCCAGTAAGTAATACAATAAACCAAACTGCCCTGAATCTATTGTCTTTAAGATGAGCATTCCAGCCAAAGCAATTATTTACCACGTATGCCGCAGCTAATGGCGCGGTTATAGCCGACGTTATTCCAGCGGCAAATAAACCAATCCCCATAAAATATTTAGCTGCATTGCCATAGAGGGGTTCCAGACTTTTAGCCATTTCGAGCGCATTGGTAACATCTGTAACCGGGATCGATGTAGCTGCAATGATTATTCCCATCGACACAAAACCGCCCAACATTACAGAAAGCACGGTATCTGTCTTTGCTGCCGGTAGATCTGAACTTGAATTCCATTTTTCTTTGACAAGAGATGCGTGCAAAAAAAGATTATAAGGGACTACTGTAGTTCCGATCAGTGCTATTATAGTAAATACACTATTCTCCGGGATAGTGGGCCGAAAGAGTCCCGATAAAATTTCAGAAATATCCGGCCTGGTCATTACGGCCGTGATAATAAATGACAGGCTCATCAATCCCACCAGTCCAACAAAAGCTTTCTCAAGCAACTTGTATGACCCCATGAAAAGCAAAAGAAATGCGATACTACCGATTATCCATGGGTAAAGAGGATTGGTGGCTGATCCGAATAAAGCTTCAAGACCCAGTGTGGCCCCACTTATATTCCCTGCCTCATAGGCAGTATTACCGATGACTATGGCTCCCAATATAATGCCAAGTACAAGTATACGGATTGCTCGGATGGAGATCTCCGACTTCAGAAGCGCAGTTAATCCCTTTTGCGCAACAATTCCCAACCGGGCAGCCATTTCCTGAAGTACAACGGTTGCTATCGTGGATAGAAGCATCGCCCATAAAAGGGCATAGCCAAAATTTACTCCGGCAATTGTGCAAACTGTTATTGTTCCAGGTCCAATAAATGCTGCTGCAATTAAAACACCCGGACCAATTCTCTTTAACATACCCGTTCTTTAAATATAAGTCTTGCGCTGCCATAAATATAGTGGGTATACTTTATTAATGTGGACAGTATTCGCTATTTCTCAGCAGAATATTTTAACATAAATCGTGCATTTCATCTAATAATTTGCATTTCATCTAAAATCACGGTGTCGTACGTCGATGAAGCATAATAATAGGCAAATCGACCGGTTATTAATAGTCCAAATCAAAAACAGACCTACTTGAATGACTTGCCTGGAATGCAATAAGGAGCTCGGTTATATCGATCATCGAGAGGCTATGGAGACACTGGGCCTTGAGCTTTGCAAACGTCATAAAAAACGTATTGATAAGCTCATTAAAACCAATAATACCCCAGTGGCAGCAATACAGCTCTACTACGGACTAAAGGCCGAAGGAGAAAGCCCGATGCTCGAGTGGTGGGACGGTTCAAAATTTGTGGATCTGGCTTTTTCAAGAGTCAAGTTGAATATTGAGATTGATGATAAATACGAAAAACTAACCGATAAACAGGCAATAAATCACTTACAGGAGGTAATGCATTCATTTAAAAATGGGTTCACTACCATAAAGATACCACACACACTTGTGGCAAATCATTTGAAAGAGACAGTGGATAATATTTTAGGAATAATGGAGGGATTGAGGGCTAATATTAAGGTAATCTAACAACACAATTCTAAAATACTCAATGATGGAAGCTAATAATACCTATACCGACCAATCTTACAAAGTAAGCAAACTCATATTGTTCTTACTTACCTTTTCGGCACTGACGATAATGGTAAATATTCAAGCTGATATTTCGCGTTACCTATTCGGACTTCCCATTGTAATTTCCGGAATTTTGGGCGTTATTGGTGCTTATATACTCTATAAGGGAAGAAATGAGCCTACCAATGAAAAGAAGCTTATAGCCATGGTAGTGCACTCGGCAATGGTTGTCTTAATTCTAACCATCCTGATTTCAAATACAATTTATAAGCTTTAGCTTTTCGGTGGCATTGTCATATGCCCTTGAAGCTACCACTTCAACTTCAGCCGGTTCCAGTTCAAATTATTTTAAGAGAAGAAGTTTCTTTTTTCCTTAATTATTCTTTGTATCTTTTTTCATAATCCCTGGACTATGAAAAATATCGATAGAAGAAACTGGTTAAAAACCGTCGGCCTGTCTGGCAGTTTCGCACTATTAAGCGGACTTGATGGCTTTGCAGCAGACATTGCACCCCGTGTGAGGACTAACGATGATCTCGCTAAACTTAATGCAAATGAAAATCCGTACGGGCCTTCCGAAAAAGTAAGGAAACACTTAGCCTCCTCTTTTGATCTCGCGTGCAGGTATCCTTTCAGAACGCTGTCCGGGTTTGTAAAATTGATTGCAGAAAAAGAAGGGGTAAGCAAAGACCATATTGTGATCACTGGTGGATCAACAGAGGGATTGAAAGCCTGCGGCCTGGTATACGGTGGAAAAGATTCCGAAATAATTGCTGCCGATCCTACTTTTCAAGCCTTGCTGCGATATGCTGAAAATTTCGGTGCACATATTCACCGGGTTCCGTTGAACCAGGCACTGGAACACGATCTGGAGGCCATGAGCAAGAAGATATCGAGTAAAACAAGTCTGATTTTTATTTGCAATCCAAATAATCCTTCCGGGACGCTGTTAGCTGCTGCCCAACTTAAGGATTTCTGCCTGGCACATGATCAGGAAACCATGATCTTTAGCGATGAAGCCTATTACGATTTCATTACAGAGCCAGATTATCCCTCTATGGTAGAGCTGGTAAAGAAGGATAGGAACATTATTGTTTCCAGAACCTTTTCCAAAGTTTACGGTTTGGCAGGTATGCGAATAGGATATCTGATCGCAAGACCAGACATTGCAAATAAGCTTAAAAAAGCCGTCATGGCTAATACGAACATTCTCGCATTAGAAGCAGCAAAAGTGGCACTCAGCGACGATGAATTCTACAAATTCAGTATCCTGAAGAATCATCAGGCAAAAGAGCATGTCTATGGAACGCTTGATGAGTTGGGGCTCCCATATGTTAAATCGCATACCAATTTTGTTTTCTTTCGATCGGGCCAACCGATTGGGAAGCTGATACCGGCCATGCGAGAAAAGGGTGTTATTATTGGCAGACCATTTCCGCCTTATAACGATTGGGCCCGGATTAGTACAGGTACCATGGCAGACATGGATCTTTTTGGCAAGGCATTGAAAGAAGTGCTCTCCTAAACAGAACACGTCGTATCTAACATTTACATTCCACTGCAGGGTCAGCATTTGGCTCACCTCCAAGAATCGAAAAGATGCACAATGAAAATACTCTCCATAAAACACGTCCCATACTAAAGCGATTCGAAAAATATCTTGGGGAGTTTGTTTATGGTGGCATAGACGGCTGCGTCACCACATTTGCAGTCGTGGCCGGATCTGTTGGTGCAAGTTTGGATAGTGCGGTCATCATTATCCTAGGCTTTGCAAATCTGCTGGCCGACGGATTTGCAATGTCGGTTGGAGCTTACCTGTCTTCAAAATCCAATAAGGACAATTTCAATAAACACAAGCAAATAGAGTACTGGGAAATAGAAAATACACCAGAAGCAGAAAGGGAAGAAATCAGAGACATCTACAGGGCAAAAGGATTTACCGGAGATCTTCTTGAAAAGGTGGTTCGGGTCATTACCAGCGATAAGGAACGCTGGGTTAACGACATGATGAAAGAAGAGCTGGAAATGATAGATGAAGACAAATCGCCTGTAATTATTGGAGCTGTTACTTATGTGTCCTTTATCACCATCGGATTAATTCCTCTGGTTATCTATGTGTTGGACTATATGCGCCCGATGGATCTGAATCTCTTCCTGACCACATCCATACTTACTGCCATCGGTTTTCTTATCATTGGGCTGCTAAAAGCTTTTGTAAACAAAACCAGGTATTGGAAAGGCATGCTGGAAACAGTCCTTCTTGGTGGAGTAGCTGCAATGGTGGCCTATTTGGTTGGCGATCTACTAGAAAAATTGATAGTGGGTTAAGGCCCTCAATATAAAACACTTAAATTGTAGGATTATTCTTATAAAAGAAGGGTATAATCAAGTTTTTGAGATCTTTTGTAGGGAAAATATGACCTTTTATCGATAACAAAGGTTCCAAAACGATTAAATTTTCAATAGTTAGAACAATAGTGTTGATTTGAGATTCTGTATGCCCTGAAAACCAAATCTCATGAACAAAAAGACTACTATTTCTTATATGTTATATGCCTTCTGCACTTTTTGTATTCTTTGGGCGGTCTATATTATGCTTTTTAGGATTTAAGTGTGTAGCTATATATCATTGACTATTTCCAATAATATTCTTTCAAAAAAGTGTACCGACTTCAATACGCTCAAGTCCGATCGAAAAGGGCTTTAACGTCTTTCTATCAACTCGACATATACACCATCCGGATCGCGAATAATTAGCAATGCGTAAGATTCTCTTTCTACTTCCCCAACAATAGGTATTTTGGCGTTTGTAATTCTTTTCCTGACGTTCATTAGATCCTGATAATAGAACGTGAGGTAATTTACTCCGGGTCGCTGTTCTATCCCCTGTAAATCATTACTCAACTCCAGCTGGTCAAAATATGCCAGCTTGAGGACGGTGGCCGACTCAGAGTTAACCATCTTATAGGATTTTACAGCAAAAGGCCGGTTATTAGACATCCCCGCTTCTTTGCTCCATTCTTCAGATAGTTCAAATCCGCCGATATGTTGCATGCCTAGAATATCCGTATAAAAGTGTTCGGATGCAGCAATATCACTTACTACCAATCCAATAGCTCCTACACCCATTTCAGCCGATTGTGAATACATGCTGACCGGCATAAACAGGCAAATGAAAATGAATACAAATAGTCTCATAATTTAAGTTTCCTGATATATCACTAAAGTAATAAAAAAGACAGCCTTAACGGCTGTCTTTAATAATTTAATGAGTCTTATGAGGACTCTGTTCTAACGGTCTACAATTCGACTGTCGCCGCTCCTGGAGCATTTTTCTTAACAGAAGAAATGCCGTTTTCCATAGCAGAAGTACTGGAATACATCTGACTGGTTCCGATCACCTGACCATTCGTTGATTTCAGGTTAAACCGGGGCTTCCCATTAGAAGCTTTAGTACGATCGAAACAATTGTCGTTGGAGCAATTCTTTTGAACAGAGGCGATGCCGTTTTCGCAGGCGCTTTTAGTATTGTAGCCTTCACTGCTTAAAATTACCTGTCCATTGCTCGATTTTAAATTAAAACGGAACTTCCCTGCTTTGTCTTTTTTGATTTCAAATTTACCCATGGTACTTTTTTTTCTTTGAATTTAATTTAATGGTATGTGTTTAATTATCTGCTAAATATAAAAATTTATGAGATGAAATACATCAAATAGAATGGTAAATTAGAATTTATTTTCAACATTATATATAATTATCATGACCAGCCTTCACTTCAATCGTATTCTTCACAGGAGCCTTTAAATGCGCATTATTTGATTGCTGTATTCAGAATCACTAAATCGATAGTTTTTGATATTAATAGTAAATTTCAACATAAATGAGTATTTTAACTATTCCGATAGGCTGTACGCATAGTCCAAAGTTTCCCCTCACAATTACAGGATAAACGCAAAGCAGAATCCTGAAATTAAGCGTCACTTAAGCGTAGTTATTTATTAGATGAAACTAGCCAAACTCATATCAGAGTTAAAGAGGAGAAATGTATTCAAAGCGACAATAGCCTACCTGGCTGTTGCCTGGGTGATCATACAAATCGCCTCAATCATTCTACCCACTTTTGATGTTCCGGATTACGCGCTGAAGTTGCTGATATACCTGTTGGCGGCTGGACTTATTATCTGGGTAGGCTTTTCATGGATATATGATATAACCCCGGAAGGCGTACAAAAAACAGAAGACGCGCCGGTTGATGCCGAAACCAGCAGATTGAACAACAGACGTCTGAATGCGGTTATTGTCGGGTCCGTCTTAATTGCAGTTTTACTTCTGGTGGTAGCCAGCTTTTGGGCCGGGTCTCAATGGAATGAAGGCATTTTTGATTCAGAAACCAAAAGAGTCGCTATTCTCCCCTTCGTTGAAAAGGTGGAAGGCGAAGCTGAAGAGTATATTAAAACAGGCCTGACACAGGGATTGATCAGTGAACTATCCAAAGTAGATCAATTGCGTGTACTTAACCTTCCGTCTTCAAGCGTTCTAGCTTCAGGTTTTAGCACTACAAATCTTCTGATTGTCAACGAAATAAATCTGGTAGATTACTTTGTGACAGGTTCTTTCGAACGTAAGGACGGTCAGCTTGAAGTATTAATTAAGCTTAAAGAGGAGCTCGAGGCCAGGCCGTCATGGCAAAAAAGATATTTGGGAGATCTTTCAGAGATAAGGAAAATATGGGCTGAAGTGGCATTCGATCTTTCGAATCAAATGGCGATCGAAGTGAAGCAAGAAGACCTTGCCTTATGGTCTGACCTTAGGCCGGTTAAACCAGAAACCTATGAATTATACCTCAAAGGAAAGCACTATTTAGTCAAATCGACCGAAGAAGACTGGCAGCGGGGCTTGGTGTATTTCCAGGAGGCTATTGACCAAAATCCGGCCGATCCCTATGCGTATGCCGGCATGGCGGAAGCCTATGTTAGTATAGGCCACGGCTTAATGCCCCCGGATGATGTATTCCCAAAGGCAGAGGCAGCCGCCAAGAGAGCTATTCAATTAGATTCACTAAATGCCGAAGGTTGGGCGGCCCTCTCTCACTATCACACCTATTTCGGATGGGATTGGAACCTGGCAGAATACGCCTTTAACAAGGCCAATGAACTAAATCCGAACATGGCCTATAATCACTATCACAGATCGTGGTTTCTCGCACTTTTTGGGCGTATGAACGAGGCCATTGAAGAACATAAAAAAGCTCAGGAAATAGATCCTTTTACTCCTTTGCACTCGGCCTGGCTCGGAGAACTATACAGATGGGTTGGGCTCTATGAAGAAGCCCTGGCAGAAGCCGAAAAAGCTTCCCAAATGGATAATGACTATGCATTGAGTATGTTTATCAAAGGCCGTATTTATTTAGATCAGGGGAAAGAGGAGGATGCGCTGGAGATCTTTAGTCGGGCATCTGAAATAAATTCCGGATGGAGATACTTGGGGTATGGGCCTGCATTGATACAAACCGGACATATAGAGGAAGGCAAAGCCATTATTGAGGAACTTGAGAAATTAGAGCCATCATCTTTTGGATCTTTATGCCTTGCATATATGTATACTACACTTGAGGATTACAACAAGGCCTTTGAAAATCTGGAGCACGCAAAAAAGCACGCCTTTTATCCCTGGATCAGGGTTATGATTACCGACAAAAAAATGCGGCAAGATCCGCGTTATCTGCAACTTATTCGGGAAATGAATCTACCGGATCCGGCACCATTGAATTTCAACCCGGAGTTGTAACCAGGCGTATTACATATGGGCATACATTACAAATTTATTTAATAGAGGCCGAGCTAACCGTTTGGTAATGTTACAACATGAACCAGCTCCTGCCGATGTATACATATCTGCGATGTTCATTAAACTTATGAATACTAATACCTGTGATTTTCCTATTGAACTTGCTGCTCAGGCTTTTTAGAAAGAGATTTAACAATTATGGGTGTTAGCCAGGTTTAAAAGTTTTAATGATAAGTAAAATACTACATTCGGACATTAATCTACACTATTCATCCTAAGTCATTTTATTAATAGGCCTGGTTTTGTTAAATTATAGTGGCTTTTTAACCTTTGTCTGATAGGTCAATAGAGGTTGAAAAGCACTTATGATTAATCCTGAATCTCGATTGATTTGGAACCACATTGTAAATTGAAAAAATTACCCCACATACTAACTTAAACAATACCATTATGAAAACAACCAACCTAATTTTGATCTTGATGGCCGTATTGGGTCTTATGTCCTGCCATCAATTGCACTACGTAACCCTTTATGTGGACACCACTAATTTTAATCCGAATGATATTGAAACACATGCCAGTTTTGGGCAGCGGGCAAACATTCCTAATGAACATTTTGTAACAAATGTAAGGCGAGGCGACAAGGTTATCTGGAATGGCATTTCTACCACTGATACGACACATACGGTTTCAATCTCCGAAATAGAGCATGAATCAGGTGATCATATTCTTAGCAAAGGAGGGGTTATTCCAGGAGCTTCGATTTCTCCCATTCCCTTAGTTTTTGGTAAGACCAAGATTGTTGCAAAGCCTGCCAGGGGTATGTCTTATTTACAAGAAAAATACAGTATAAAATTTGAATTATCCAACACGCCGGGTACATTTACAATAGACCCAAAGATCAGGTCGCATGGGTCGCATTAATAATCTTATTTAATGATGGATTGTCAATGCAGAAAGAAAACTTTTTTGTCTTAAGGAGTTTATACAAAATAAAAGCCTGCCTTGCGCTGGGCTTTTTTTGCATTTTTTGTATAACAGGTTATAGTCAGAATCAGGTGGTCGCGGACAGTCTTGAAGCTGTTTACCGTGCCGGTCAATATGATGAAAAAGATCAATTGCAAATATTATTCGACCTCGCCAGCTTTCATACTAATCCTGAGAAGGTCCTTGAATACAGCGATGAACTTTTGCATGAGGCAATAGCCTCCAACTCCACCGAATATATCATAGAAGCATATATACAAAAAGGTAATGCCCTTAGGTTAAAAGGCGACCTGAACCTGGCACTTGAAAACCTTTTAAAAGGCTTCAGGATTGCAAACGAAGAGAGGCGTAACCATGCCATGGGAATTTTATTTACATGTATTGCCGATGTGTATTCCGGTATGGACGATCACCAAAATGCAATCCTGAATTACAAAAATGCAATCCCTATACTTAAAGCGGAGAATGATTCAATTAATTATGCCAATGTATTGGCAAATATTGGGGATGAATATAATCTGAAATTAGCGAAGCCCGATTCTGCCTTATTGTTTTTCAAGGAATCCGGAGACATTTACAGAGCCCTTGACTATAAGCTTGGAATTGCCTATAACCTGAGTAATGTAGGCATTGCTTATGCCTTAAAAGGAGAGAATGACATCGCCGAAAGTAAAATCAGGCAAGCTACAACTATACTGGAAGAACTTGGGGACTATTATCCTATCAGCGTAAACTTAACTTTTATGTCAGACATTTATGCGGAACAGGGTAAATGGGAAACAGCATTTAGCTACGCTTTTAGAAGTTTGGACCTGGCAAAACAACACGGGCTCAAGGAACAGATCGGGGATGCCTATTTAAAGCTTTCCGAGCTCTATGAACAAAGGGGGAATACCACTGAATCCCTTAAGTACTATAAAAACCACGTCGTTTTTAGAGACAGTGTAAGTA
>JBPCUI010000198.1:0-7352 GCA_051011235.1 Flavobacteriaceae bacterium | reverse complement strand
GTTTCATGCGGAGCAAATGTAAAACTTTCCATATTGACTCTGTAATTTACTTTTAAGAAATACCTTTGTCCTCATTAAAGCTAAAAGATGGAATTATCCCGAATTAAACTGGTAGTTGCAGATATGGATGGAACACTTCTGAACTCCAGGCACGAAGTGAGTCCTGAATTCTTTGAACTTTACGAGCGTCTGAGGAAGAAAGATGTTCTCTTTGCAGCGGCTAGTGGAAGACAGTATGGCAGTATACTTGAGAAACTTTCTTCGATCAATAAAGAGATTACCATCATCGCAGAAAATGGCGGGTTTGTAGTTCACCGGGGTTTGGAAATCTTTAGCAATCCACTGGAAAATCAACAAAAAGAGTTGATCCTTAAGCAGTTAGATTCAATTGAGAATGCACAGGCCGTTTTGTGTACAAAACATTCCGCCTACCTCATGCCCAATTCGCAGCAGTTTTTAGACAAGCTGAAGGAATACTATACACAATTTGAAATTCTCAAAAATCTTAATGATTATCAAGGAGAAGTAATGAAAATTGCCATCTACCACGACGTAGGATCCGAACAATATATTTATCCCTATGTAAGGCATTTGGAGGATGAACTAATGGTTAAAGTATCGGGTAAGAACTGGGTAGATGTTTCACATAAGAATACAAACAAGGGCTTCGCGTTGCAGAAAGTTCAGGACAAATTGGGTATAAAACAAGAAGAAACCATGGTCTTTGGTGACTACAACAACGATCTTGAGATGTTATCCATGGCACACTATAGCTATGCGATGGCCAATGCGCACCCCAAGGTAGTTAGTACTGCAAATTATACCACACTCAGCAATGATGAAATGGGAGTTGAAATGGTTCTGGAAGAACTGTTGAGGAGCAAGTCTTAGGTCTTTTGTTTTTTCTTTTTGGCGGCGGGAAACAGCACATTATTAAGAATAAGCCGGTAACCCGGTGAATTGGGATGTAATTCTAATTCCGTTTTAGGATCCCCTACCCTGTGCTGGTAGTCTTCCGGATCGTGCCCCCCGTAAAACGTAAAAAACCCGCGACCTTTAATACCATGGATGTAACGAGCCTCCCCGTTGATGCGGTTCTCACCCAGCACCATAACTGTCGATTTTATTTCTTCTCTTGTAAAAGATGTAGTCTGGCCCATAAAACCTTTAACCAGTGAGGTATGGTTTTGGCAAAGCATTGTGGGAACCGGATCCCATTTGGCAGAGAAATCCATCAATGTAAAATAATCGGACTCGCGTGGAACGTTAGTTCGCTTATTTGTCATATCAATAGAAGAAAATTCGTATCTCAGCGGATTCCGTTCCAACGTAAAATTGCTAAAGGCAAATGTCTTACCATAATTGATCTTCTTCTGGTAATTCGCATCGGAAGGGTCTCCATCGAACATCGGCTCGCATATATCAACCCCGTCTGCAGCAAGTGCTATATCAAAACTGTCGGTGGCAGAACACATGGCGAACATAAACCCGCCACCTATAACGTAATTCCTTATTTTAAGAGCAACAGCACGCTTTTGTTCAGAGACTTTCTTATAACCTAGCTTGCCGGCCAGAGCCTCTGCGTTCTTCTTCCCTTCAATATACCAGGGAGCTGCTCTGTAAGCTCCATAAAACTTACCGTATTGACCGGTAAAATCCTCGTGGTGCAAGTGTAGCCAGTCATAAATGGCCAATTTATCGTCCAGAACTTCCTCATCGTATACGGTGATATAGGGAATTTCCGCATACGTAAGCACCAGGGTTACGGCATCGTCCCAGGGTTGATTATCTTTTGGTGAATACACTGCTATTTTCGGTGCTTTTTCCAGTATAACGGCTTCCTGATTTTGCGAAGGGCTACTAATCCCGTCCAGGATCTCTTCTGCCTGTGCGTCGGAAATCAGTTCAAAAGAAACCCCGCGAATCTGGCATTCTTTGCGGATAACATCCCCATCGGGCAACAAAAAAGATCCGCCCCGGTAGTTGAGCAGCCATTGGACCTTCTGACCTTTGGTAAGCACCCAATACGTGATTCCGTAGGCCTTCAGGTGATTTTTCTGGCCTTCGGCATCCATAGGGATCAATATGGCCGAACCGTAAGAAACGGCAACGGTCAACAAAGAGAACAGCAACAAGATATATTGCTTGCCTGGTATTGTAGTTCGAAAAAAAAGTGAAAATTTTCTAAAAAGGTACGTCATTTTCGTCCTGGTCAAGATCAGGATCATCGTTCATGGCACTGCCGAAAGCATCATCCGGATCGGGCAGGTTTCTGGTCAGGAACGGATTGTCCTCATCTGCATTCATCTTGGATTGAAACTCAAATGGAGAATCAAAGTCATCTAAATTATCAAATTTACCAAGTTGGGCAATGAACTTTAACCTAATATTATCTAATCCGCCATTCCTGTGTTTGGCTACAATAAATTCCGCCTGTCCCTGTGTTGGAGTGCGTTCCTCATCGTCCCATTCATCAATTTTGTAGTATTCAGGACGGTAGATAAAGGAAACAATATCCGCGTCCTGTTCAATAGCTCCGGATTCTCTGAGGTCGGAAAGGATAGGCCTTTTACTGCCTCCTCTTGTCTCGACTGCCCTGGATAACTGAGAGAGCGCAATTACAGGAACATTGAGTTCCTTAGCTAATGCCTTAAGATTCCTTGAAATAGTGGAAATCTCCTGTTCGCGGTTGCCTCCTTTCTGACTGCCCCCGGCCGTCATTAATTGTAAATAATCCAGTACAACAAGCCTGATTTTATGTTGAGATGCCAGGCGCCTCGCTTTTGCACGCAGATCAAAAATAGAAAGTGAAGGAGTGTCATCTATGAACAGTGGCGCTTTTTCAAGTGTTTTAACCTTAACATTTAATTGCTCCCATTCGTGTTTTTCGAGCCGGCCTGTCCGCAATTTTTCTGAAGATAATCCTGTTTCAGACGAGATTAACCTGGTGATCAATTGAACTGAAGACATTTCGAGAGAAAAGAATGCCACGGGTATATTGGAATTTACGGCCATATTCCTGGCCATGGACAAGGTAAGAGCCGTTTTACCCATACCCGGCCTGGCTGCAATAATAATAAGGTCGCTGGGTTGCCACCCTGAGGTTAACCTGTCCACTTTTTCAAAACCAGACGGGATTCCGCTGAGACCTTCCTTATTTGCGATCTCTTCGATTTTCTTTTTCGCCTGGATCACTAAATTCTGAGCGGTCTCCGCGGACCTTTTCAAATTCCCCTGAGTTACCTCGTAAAGTTTTGCTTCCGCATTATCCAGCAAATCAAATACATCGGAAGAATCGTCATATGCATCTTCGATGATCTCGCTCGAAATCTTTATCAGGCTTCGTTGAATATACTTCTGAAGTATGATTCGCGCGTGAAACTCAATATGGGCCGAAGAAGCCACTTTTTGAGTGAGTTTTATCAGGTAAAAATCACCGCCAACCGCATCCAGTTGCTTGTCCCTCTTTAATTGGGCTGAAACGGTTAATAAATCAACAGGTTCGGAACTTTCGAAGAGTTTGAAGATGGCCTCGTAAATAAACCGATGCGCATCTTTATAAAAAACTTCAGGGTGTAGGATATCTATTACTTCATCTACCCCTTTTTTATCAATCATCATGGCTCCGAGCACAACTTCCTCTAAATCAACAGCTTGCGGAGGTATTTTACCTTTCTCTAAATTAATTATAGCCGCTTTGCTGATTTTATGTCCAATAACAGGGCTCGGTTTATCCATGACCGCTAAAGTATGTAATTAACTATAAGTTAACATTGAAATGTCTGTGCTGATATCCACAGATCATTAACAATTCTCTTGTTAATAAGTTACAAATTTGTGTTGATAACAAAAAAAAAACGGAAAAAAGTTATACCGGAATTACCCAGAGCTGACTCACAGGCCATTAGCCATTAAAGACACCCATATCCGCATACTTATCCATTCTCTTTTTAACGAGTTCCTTTGGGGATAACTTTTTTAATTCTTCGAAGTGTTTGGCAATTTTATTTTTGATGATTTCAAATGTTTTTTCCCGATTACTATGTGCACCACCGATCGGTTCTTTTACAATTTCGTCGATCAATTTTAATTTTTTCATATCGGTAGCCGTAAGCTTTAAGGCTTCGGCCGCTTGCTCCTTATATTCCCAGCTTCTCCATAGAATTGAAGAGCAGGATTCCGGAGAAATTACAGAGTACCAGGTATTCTCCAGCATTAAAACAACATCCCCTACTCCAATACCCAGCGCACCACCAGAGGCTCCTTCTCCAATGATAACCACAATAATAGGTACTTTTAAGCGGGTCATTTCCAGGATATTTCTGGCAATCGCCTCACCCTGACCTCTTTCTTCGGCTTCGATCCCCGGATAGGCCCCAGGGGTATCGATCAGGCTTATTACGGGGATTCCAAATTTTTCGGCAGACTTCATCAACCTTAGAGCCTTGCGATACCCTTCCGGGTTGGCCATGCCAAAATTCCTGTACTGCCGAGTCTTGGTATTAAATCCCTTTTGCTGCCCTATAAACATAAAGCTCTGGTCGCCTATCTTACCCAGGCCGCCAATCATGGCCTTATCGTCCTTAACAGTCCTGTCTCCGTGAAGTTCCAAAAATGTATCTCCGCATATAGCACGGATATAATCAAGGGTATAGGGCCTGTTTGGATGTCTCGAGAGCTGCACCCGTTGCCACGCACTGAGATTTTTATAGATCTCTTTGCGAGTTTCAGTCAACTTTTTTTCAATCTGCTTGCAGGTTTCTGTAACATCTACATCGCTCTCTGCTCCTATTACCTGGCATTTCTCCAACTGCTCTTCCAACTCCTTGATAGGAATTTCAAAATCTAAATACTCCATGATTGAATTTGGTTAGTCTCAGCAGACAAATATATAATATTATGTGCAACCCCTGTGTAGAGTTTTGGTTTTATCAAATGAAATTCATTTGGCAAAATAAAACGGAATTGACAGCATATCTATTTATCGTTTGGCTTTATTTAACATGTAAAATCCAAAGATCCCAAATGCCACGTTTGGTATAACAACGGCCAATAATGGTGGAAAGCCCGACTGTTCAGCCATGGTGCCAAAGACCTTGTCAAAGAATATATAAACAAATGCCACAGCGATACCCAAAGCCAGATTCACACCCATACCGCCCCTGCGCTTAATTGATGAAACTGCTACGCCGATAACTGTCAGGATAAATGCAGCCACCGGCAAAGCCCATCTGCGGTATTTTACAAGAATATAGGAATTGATATTCGATGCGCCTTTTTGTTGCTGTACTTCTATAAATTCATCCAGTTCAAATAAATTCTTGGTTTCTGCTATATAGGAGACCGGGGTGAGGTCCGAAATATCGAAATTGAAAAGTGTATCCACCCTTCTTTTGGTTTCGATCAGTTCACTTTCCTCCTGTACAGTTCTTTTTGTAAAGGATGTAAGCCGATACAAACTGTCTTTTGACACCCAGCGGATATTAGCAGCACTAATTTTATAGTCGAGCTGATTTTCCTCGTTGAAATGTTCAAATGTAAAATTATATCCTATTTGCCGGGCCGGGTCGAAACTACTCACATAGATAAAATCATTATCGTTGAGTTGATTAAATATATTACTCGTAATCCGATCTTTTTTACCTTTTTTAAGGTACTTGTATTTAAATTCATTATAGCCTTTGCTGGCGTTGGGAACAATAAACATTCCCATAAAGAACATGAGAACAGCAATAATCGAAGCACCCACCCAATAGGGTCTTAAGAAACGCCTAAAAGAGACCCCTGAACTTAAAATGGCCACAATCTCAGTTCTCATTGCAAGCTTGGAGGTGAAAAATATGATAGAGAGAAACAGGAATATGGGGAATAAAAGGCTGCCAATATAAATGGTGAAATTCAGGTAGTAAATTATAATCTCATTCAGAGGCGCCTCATTGTCGATCATTTTCCCGATTTGCTCTGCCAGGTTTAGCATGATGCCAATTGGAACAAAGAGCAATAGCAGCATGGAAAAAGTGACCAGGTACCGTTTTAGTATGTAGAAATCCAGGATCCCCATCTTTATAACCTTTTGTCCATTTGTTTAACCATTTTTGTCTTCCAATCCCGGAAATCTCCTTGAATTATGCGTTCCCTGGCCTCGCGCACTAACCACATATAAAATCCTAAATTGTGGATAGTTGCGATCTGTTTGCCCAAATATTCATTGGCAGCGAACAAATGCCTTAAATAGGCTTTGCTGTATTCCCTATCTACAAAGGTAGTGCCCATCTCATCAATTGGAGAAAAATCTGCTTCCCATTTTTTATTCTTTATGTTGATGGTCCCGTGGGCCGTAAACAACATCCCGTTCCGCGCATTCCGGGTAGGCATTACGCAGTCGAACATATCGATGCCCAAGGCAATGTTTTCCAGAATATTGATCGGGGTGCCAACACCCATCAGGTATCTGGGTTTATCTTCCGGAAGTACGTCGCATACCACCTCGGTCATGGCATACATCTCCTCGGCAGGCTCGCCTACAGACAAGCCACCTATCGCATTCCCATCGGCCTGGGTATTTGCCACGTATTCTGCCGATGCAATCCTTAAATCCTTAAAAGTAGACCCTTGCACAATTGGAAAAAATGCCTGGGAATATCCATAGTGTTCCGGATGGCCATCCAGGTAGTCCATGCAGCGTTCGAGCCAGCGATGCGTTAAATCCATAGAGGATTTGGCATAGTTGTAATCACAAGGGTAGGGAGTACATTCGTCAAAAGCCATGATAATATCGGCCCCGATAATCCTTTGAATGCCCATCACATTTTCCGGGGTAAACAAATGGAGTGAACCGTCAATGTGCGATTTAAATTTAACCCCTTCTTCCTTGATCTTCCGGTTGGCGGCCAGGGAATATACCTGATAACCCCCGCTATCTGTCAATATATTCCTTTCCCAGCCCATAAATTTATGAAGGCCTCCGGCTTTTTGAAGGATTTCGGTCTTCGGCCTGAGAAAAAGATGGTAAGTATTGCCGAGAATAATATCCGGATCAATTTCTTCCCTTAATTCGCGTTGGTGAACGCCTTTGACAGATGCCACGGTGCCAACAGGCATAAAGATCGGGGTTCTTATAATACCGTGATCTGTTTCTATTCGGGCAGCCCTGGCTTTGGTTGAGGGATCTCTATGTTCTAAGTGGAATTGCAAAACTTTATTTCAGTGGCAAATATAGGCATCTGCAGGGCTTCTAATACTTAACGAAAAAATAAAGTTAGCCCTCCTTTACCGTTGATAAATTGTAATAACTCCTATTGTACACCACAAAGTTTGCAATTACATTTGGCAGATACATTAATGGCAATTAA
>JBPCUI010000197.1:0-5111 GCA_051011235.1 Flavobacteriaceae bacterium | reverse complement strand
GATCGTTATGGGAACCAAAGGCGCTAGCGGGCTAAAAAGAGTGACCATAGGTAGTAATGCTGGTGATGTTATTACAAAAGTTAAATGCCCATTGTTGGCGGTTCCTGAAAATTCCACCTATAAAATTCCCAGGGAAATTGCATTTCCGACAGACTATCACATTGCTTACGATATGAAGGTGTTAGACACGCTTATTTCAATGGTAAGAATGAATGACGCTACACTCCGTATTGTCCATATTTCAAAAAAAGGTGAAGACCTGAGTGAGGACCAATTGGAAAACAAAGATTTTCTGGACGAATATTTAAGAGGTGAAAATCACAGCTTCCATTCATTGACCGGGACGAGATTAGAAACTGCGGTGCAGTGTTTTGTTGAAAGTCGCGATATTGATATGGTGGCGATGGTGGCTAAGAACCTAAACTTCTTTCAACGCATTCTTTTCAAACCGGCGGTGGAAGAAATCAGTTATCACACAGATATTCCATTCCTGGTACTTCACGAATAATAAATTTGTTCGGCCCAATATCGTGTATTTGGGCAACTCAATAAGATATTTCAGGTATTTATGGCCTGCAGTATCGTTTCTTTATCCATTACACCCGATTGTCGCCATACAAGCTGTCCGTGCTTAAACAATATCATAGTAGGGACGCCCCTTACCTGGTATTTGTTGGCCAATGACGAATTTTTATCCACATCGACTTTTATAATTTTCACCTGTTCTCCCAAATCTCGTTTAACCTGTTCTAATACAGGCGCGAGTGCCTTGCAGGGCGCACACCAGTCGGCATAAAAATCAATAAGTACCGGAACATTGCCAGAAATTATTCTCTTAAATGAACTTCTCATATGCTGTTTTTATCGGTATTCCATAGACAAATTGGTAATTTGATGTCGAAATTAAACAATATGCGGAAGTACCTAACTGATTTTTATCATGGTTTACCAAATGGGGTCGTACTAATTTTATAGTTGTTCCTAAGTATTTTCTATTATGAGAAAAGTGGTGGTTCCATCGGATTTTTCGGAGAATGCCTTTAATGCATTGCGGTATGCCTGTCAGGTTTTTAAATACGAACGGAGCGAGATTTTCATCCTGCACGCGTATGCAGATGAGGTGTACAGACAGGATTCGGTAGTGAAACGCAGTTTTCTGAACGAATTAAAGGAAGTTACATATCAAAACTCACAAAAGCGTTTAGAAGAGATTCTTAAGCGCATCAGAGAATATTCACCAAATCCGAAACACAATTTTAGGGTTATTTCAGCCTTCGGTACCTTAACCGATGAAATTAACGACCTGGTGAATCAGGAGAATATCGATGTGGTGGTTATGGGTACCCGTGGGGAGACCAACGACCGTAAGATGACGTTTGGAAGCAATACTATTCAGGTCTTAAAATATGTACATTGCCCTGTATTGGCAATTCCGGAGAGTTATTCCTATCACTCCCCGAAAGAAATGCTCTTCCCAACGGATTTCATGTTACCCTATAAAAGGAGGGAGTTAAAATTGCTATGCGAAATGTCTGGTTCTTTCCGTTCCACAATTCATTTGATGTACATTAATCCACTTCAAAAACTATCACTCAGACAAGAAGATAACAAAGAATTTCTCCATGAATGTCTTCAAAAAGCGAAACTGAGTTTTGAAACCACAGAAGAAGAGGACAAAACGGCGGCCATTACTAAATATATTGTACACAATGATATTGACATGTTAGTTATGGTTAATTCCCGACATTCACATTTGGAGGATCTGCTCTATCGATCTACGATTGATAAGATTGGATTGCATATTAAAATTCCATTTTTGGTCTTACAGAATCTATCCAGATAAATAATTGAAATACAATGAGATGAAAAGAATAATTCTACCTACCGATTTTTCAGAGAATGCATATAACGCCATTCGATATGCCCTGCGGCTCTATGAAGATGAGGAATGTACCTTTTATTTGATGAATACCTATACCCCGGCGATTTATCAGACGGAATACGTTTTGCATAGTCCGGGTCAAATAGGTTTGGGTGATATTTACCAGTCTGAATCTACTGACCAGCTAGAGCAATTACAAAAAAGTCTACAGCAGGAATTTAAAAACCCCGGGCATACTATAATTACACACTCTGCTTTTAACATTCTCGTAGACGAGGTGCTTTCCATGACAGATAAGGAAGGCGCAGATCTTGTAATTATGGGAACACAGGGTGCCAGCGGTGCAAAAGAAATATTTCTGGGCACACACACGGTACATGTGATTAAAAAATCCAAAAAACCGGTCATAGCCATACCCGCCGACTATCAGTACAAAGTACCTGCATCCATCTTATTCCCAACAGATTATGAAATAGACTACAATAAGGAAGAGATAGGCTGTTTCCTGAAAATTGCAAAGAAGATGAAGGCTAAAATTCACGTATTGCACGTTACAACGGGTTTTGACCTCACAGAAATGCAGCAGGCTAATAAGTCCAAACTACAATCGCTATTGGAAGGAATAGATCATAGGTTCCACGATGTTCCTAGTCAGGAAATCATAGAAAGCATCAATGGATTCCAGAAACAGAACCAGGTAGACCTATTGGTGATGATTCAGAATAAGCACACCTTCCTGGAACGATTGTTCATCGAACCTATCATTAAAAAAATTGGTTTTCATGTTGCCGTACCTTTTATGGTACTACCTCATAAATGACCTGAAATCACATGAAGAATATTCTCGTCAGCACGGATTTTTCAAATAACGCATATAATGCATTATTCTTTGCTACCCAGCTTTTTGAAAAGAGGAGCTGCAATTTCTATCTGATAAACACATATACTGAGCTCACTCCCCTAATTACGCAAAAAATAGGGGCGGAGGGCAGACAATCCTTGATGGCCCAGTTGTCGGATGAGTCTGCGGAAGGGCTGAGCCAAGTTTATCACAGGATTCACCTTGATCGGGATAATCCCTTGCATCATTTTAAAACAATATCAAAAAATGATCACCTTATAGACGGTTTGAATCAGGCCGTTGACACCTATGATATTGACCTGTTGGTGATGGGAAATAAGGGTCAGACTTCGGCCAAAAATATTTTATGGGGAAGTCGTGTTTCAAAGGCAATTGATGAGGTCTTCAATTGCCCAATACTAATCGTCCCAAGGGAAATAGAATATGCAATGCCCAAAGAAATTGCCTTTGCCACTGATTACATACATGTTTATAACGCTAAGGTTCTGCATCCACTCGTTCAACTTGCTTCACTATGCGAAGCCAACATTCGTATTCTGCATATTAATGAAGAAGATCGACTCAGCGATGATCAAAAATCTAATTTATATACGTTGAGGGAATACCTGGGCAACCTTGAGCATTCCCTGCACTGGATGCCGGATTTTGCCAGTAAGAGTCATGTGATACAAACTTTCCTCGACGAACTGGGTATTGATATGCTTGTGATGCTGCGCTATGAACACGGGTTTATTTCGAGCTTAATCCGGGAGCCTGTATTGCGGAAGATGAGTTTTAATATCAATATTCCTTTGTTGGTATTACCCTATAATACCTAAACACAGGTTGGATACCAGTGGAATATCAACCGAATAATCTAAACTTCAGGCATGAAGAAAAGGATTTTGATTCCAACGGATTTCTCAGCGACGGCCCTAAACGCCGTACGGTATGCAATGGAGCTTTACAAAGATGTCCCATGCGAGTTTTATTTGCTGAATGCATTTCAGATAAGTGGTTATTCTGTAGATAATCCGATAGAACCAGAGCCCGGAGACATTGCCTTTAAGGCAGGCAAGGATGAATCTGAACAGGGTTTATCTGATCTGCTGGAAAAGCTATCCTTTCACCCGGAGAATCCCAATCATGATTTGTACACGATTGCTACCTACAATTCACTCTTGCACGCGGTGAAAATGGTCATCGCCGAGAAGGATATAGACCTTGTGGTGATGGGTACCAAAGGCATAACCGGCGCAGAGAGCCTTATTTTTGGCACCAACGCCATTAATATTATGGAAGGTATTACAAGCTGTCCGGTACTTGCAATTCCAGAGGCTTATGGATTCGATGCACCCAGGGAAATTGTCTTTCCCACAGATTTTAAGACGCATTACAAGAGGCGGGAATTAAATTACTTGCTGGACATTGCCTCTTTACACAAAGCCGCTATCCGCGTATTACATATTAAGGGATCAAAAGATCTGAAGCCTGATCAAGAGAATAACAAGGAATTATTAAAAACCATCCTGGGCGCTACCGAGCACAGTTTTGATACATTATTAGGGCGAAGCGTTCATCGGTCTATTGGTGCATTTGTAAAGAATAGAGGGTGTAATATGATCGCTATTATAAATCGTAAGCACACACTTTTAGATAATCTTTTATCGCGCCCATTGGTTAAAGAAATGGGATATCATTATAAAATTCCGATACTGGCACTTAACGATTATAGATAAATTTTATAGCAAACTGATTTTTATCATTGTCTCCGCATGGATCTGGCCCTAGATTTATCTATGGGTTAAAAAAACGGCAACATGGAAGAGGAAACTTTAGAACAACAAAACAAACGGGTGGCAGAATACCACCGTCATTGTCAAAAATGGAGCTCCCTTCTTTTCTTTACTAAAGACGAACTTATTTTTATCAGGAAACTACTTAATTCCTATGTGTTTGAACCTACCACGCCAAATCTTTTTGAAAGACTTCAGGACTATCTGGCGCGGTTGGATCTGGTAAAAACCCAATTGGATGAGCTGGATGGATTTATACACAGCCATGAATATGAGCTCGGCGGTATCCTGGAATGCGCTACGTTACCCAGCGATATTGAAATCTCAGAAAAGCATATGGAGTTGACCGTCAAAATAGAGGAACTTCAAGGGAAATTTCGAATGCTTAAATCCGAAATTTTCAATTATGCCGGCGGTATTCTCAAAAAACGAAAAGAACCCTAATATTTTACAATTGGGGAATATGGCTGATCACGGTCATTTTAGAGCTTGGAAAGGTATCGTAACTTATTCCCATTATTCGAATTTTGGTATCAAATAGTATTTTAGAAGTCATGAAAGTTAAAGACAGAACACATCGGTATATCGAATG
>JBPCUI010000196.1:0-2693 GCA_051011235.1 Flavobacteriaceae bacterium | reverse complement strand
TTCGTTATATGCTTCCCTAAAGCGCATGCCTCCTCCGTCTACATGGAATTCATATGCCAAAAAGTCTGGTGTAAATGATTCCTTATTGATCCAGTAAATATAAATATCTTCAAAATCTTCACCCCCGTCCTGCTGATCAAAGGTCACTTCAATAACATAGTAGTCCTGCCCTTTTATTTTTCGTTCACCAAGTAATTTCTTCTTCACTGCTCTATCATTCAGACCATAAGGCAGGTAGGCAAAATAATGTACAGAATTAACGGAGTTTGAATATTTTCTGGCCATTGAGTCTGGTATAATCACCTGGTTGTCATTTATTTTCCTGACAAAGCTATTATTCTTCCGGATGTCCATAACCCGCGAAGAATCCATCTCAAATATCCTTTTAAGTATTTTGCGATTCTCGTTGTATTCCATCGAATACTGGCGATCTCTGAACACAAAGTCGATATGACTACATGAATACAACTCACCTCCTGCCTGTTCGATCGCTTTGTCGATAATTTGTTCCGCGCTAAGTACAGCCGATGGCTTGTTTTTACAGGAAAAAATCAGGGTCGAGCAAAATATCAGTATAAAAACTCTCATTAAAATTCTCTTGTTATTCATCAAATATCGAACATTTTTTTGCTAAGATTTTCATAATTGTGACCTCTTTACCAAACGAGGAGTCATTAGAATGTTGTTATTTTGAACCTCATATGTCTAAAAACATAAACATAAAGAACAAGAAGGCCCGCTTCGAATACGAGATCATCGATACATATATCGCGGGTATTGTTCTTGCCGGAACTGAGATTAAATCAATACGATTGGGCAAGGCCTCCATCACCGAGAGCTTTTGTGAGTTCAATGAAAAGGGAGAACTGTTTGTGATCAATATGAATGTCGATGAATACAGCCATGCCAGTCATTACAATCACAAACCTAAAGCCGAGCGAAAACTACTACTGCATAAAAAGGAACTTCAAAAACTGCATAAGGAAGTGAAAACAAGCGGGTTGACTCTGGTTCCCCTCAATCTCTTTATCAATGATCGCGGTTTTGCCAAATTAAAAATTGCCCTGGCTCGAGGTAAGAAACTATATGATAAACGCGAGGTAATTAAAGAAAGAGAAACGAAACGGGCTTTAGCTCGTATCAAGAAGAATTATAACTAATACCTCAGCTTTTATCCTCCAGCATTGGCACGAATCTGAATGATCCAAATTCCCGGCGTTCAAATTCTTTAGAAGAGGTTCGGATTATAAGGGTCATGATTTGTTCGTCCTCCCCAACAGGGATCACCATTCGTCCGCCAATGGCAAGTTGAGACATCAGTGTATTGGGGATATCGGGAGCCCCTGCAGTAACAATAATCCCGTTAAAAGGAGCCTCCTCTGCCAGCCCTTTATACCCATCTCCAAAAACATATTTCTTGGGTCTATATCCCATTTTATCAAAAAACCTTTTGGTCTTTTTGTAAAGTTCCTGTTGTCTCTCAATGGTATAAACTCTGGCCTTAAGATGGAGAAGAATAGCAGTCTGGTAACCACTTCCTGTCCCGATTTCAAGGATTTTATCTCCTGGCTTAATTTCCAGCAGCTCTGTCTGAAATGCCACGGTATATGGTTGGGAAATGGTCTGTTCAGCAGCAATCGGGAATGCCTTGTCCTGGTAGGCATGGTCTTCAAAACTGCTATCCATAAACAAATGTCTGGGTATTGCCTTAACGGCATCTAATACTTTCCTGTTGCGAATGCCTTTGGCCTCAACTGTTTCGGCCAATTTATTCCGCATGCCTCTGTGTTTATAAGTATCTTTCAATAGTTTGGAATCACTCTACGAATTTAAAAAATCAACTGAAAACTTTTGCATAGAATCGGTCCGAAAGTAGCGGCCGTATTCTAATTAAACTCCTTATTTTTGACAAAACCCTTAAATATGCTAAAAGTAGGTGTTTTGGGAGCTGGCCACCTCGGAAAAATTCATTTGCGATTACTCAATGCATCTGAAAAATACGAATTAGCCGGCTTTTATGATCCAGACGCTATAAATGGTAAAAACGTCGCAGAGGAATTTGGTTATCGTTATTTTGATAATATCAATGAACTTATTGAAGCTGTAGATGTCGTAGACATTGTAACACCAACCCTCTCACATTACGAATGTGCCAAAAAAGCCATTGTTAAAGGCAGGCATGTATTTATTGAAAAACCGGTAACCAAGTCTCTCGAAGAGGCAGACGAATTAATGATGCTGGCCGAAAAATATAAAGTAAAAGGCCAGGTTGGGCATGTAGAAAGGTTTAATCCGGCATTTTCAGCAGTGAAATCGAAAATAAACAATCCGATGTTTATCGAATCTCACAGACTGGCCGAATTTAATCCGCGGGGTACAGACGTCCCAGTGGTCCTGGATCTGATGATTCACGATATAGATGCTATTCTGAGCGTAGTACAATCCGATGTAGGTCAAATTAATGCCAGCGGGGTATCCGTAATAAGCAAATCACCTGATATCGCAAACGCCCGGATCGAATTTAAGAACGGCTGTGTTGCGAACCTAACAGCGAGCAGGATCTCACTTAAGAATATGAGGAAATCTCGTTTCTTTCAAAAAGACGCTTATATATCGGTGGATTTTCTCGAGAAAAAAGTGGAGGTTGTAAAAATGAAAGATGCCGCAGAATCGCCGGGAGCATTTGATATGGT
>JBPCUI010000195.1:0-2702 GCA_051011235.1 Flavobacteriaceae bacterium | reverse complement strand
CTGTATTGCTCATCTAGAGTTCTGATGACCATTTCAGCAATTTCATTCTTTTGGTTGTTGATGTAATACACCGTAGCCAAAAAGCAAAAAAGTATCAGTATGGCTAAGCCGACACCGATTCTGATCAGTTTTCTTCTCAAATTAGTCTTGGTCAACATATAAAACTCTTGATCAGCAACAGACTTCCTTACCGGGTGGATTTATCGGACTACACCGGTATTCAAAATAAAAATACAAATAATTTCAAGCCTTGAAGAAGTATGTCGGTACCTTATTGAAGTAATCTAGTTTAATTATGTTGCGAGGGCAAACCTTCTTATTTAAGGATTTAGAATACCTCGTTTACACCGAAGTATACACCGCTCTGACCATCCCTGCCTTTGCCAAAATCGAAACGCAACCAGGTGCTTTTATCTTTAAGTATCTTAAAACGAATACCACCGCCGAATGCAGGTTTCAAATTGCCAAATTGCCAGAGGTCGGTTAGTCTTCCGTCGACACTTCCCACTAAACCGAATCCAACTAAAGCCCAGCGGGGTTTAAACCGATATCGGTACTCTCCCTGCAATACATACATGTGTTTGTCTAGAAATCGCCCATTAAAGTAACCACGCGCCCCCTTGCTGCCCCCATAGGCAGCCAAACCCTGGAAAGGGACATCCCCAAATGTATTTTCACTGTACACTTGGGCGGCCAATATGCTCTTTTTACCTATTGGTCGGTATGTTCTTAAGTCGAGAATAAATTTATTATATCCTTGAGTGGCTCCCATGACCTCGCTGGAAAACTTAGCGATAAGGGAAAGGTAATTCCCCGATGTGGCCGATCCCACATCATCGCGGTCATCCAGGTTAAACGTTGCACCCAGTCCGCTGATTATAGCGTCATCACTCCCTAAAACAGTTCCTGAATCAAGAATCCCACCTTCTTCTACAGCGGTAATCTGATGTGATGAAAAGTGAAATAGAAAACCAAAATTCAGATTGGGGGGCAATCGTTTCAGGAAATTAACCTCGACGAAATTAGAGGTCTGGTCATAAATCTCTCTGGCGTCTTCAGGGGTGGTGGGGCCAATACCCCAGAACGAATTGGGGAATATCTCGAATCTGTAACGCATATCGATAAAATAGTTACCGCTACCTAAATAGATCTCGGGAAGTACTTCAAATACTATCTGCTTCTGGGTTGTATAAATGGCTGTAAATAGAATGTTGGATATCCTGTTCCTGAACCGGGCTTTCTCACCCAAAATGAAAAGTTGCCCGCCCCCGCCAAAACCAAATTCGGTTTCTGGGGTATAAAACACCACCGGGAGTCCAATAAGCTGGATCTTTTTGTTTGTTTTAATGGTATCTGTGGCCATAAAAGCTTCTTCCTCAACCTGCGAATACATAAATGCGGGAGCCAAAAGCAATACAAACGTCAATATCCAAAGGCCTATCTTCATTCCAGTAATTTATTTAAGAGTATCCTAAAGCCAAAGCTGAATGCAAGATTGCTGATAGAAATATTTTCTGAAGAGGTTGAATCCAAAAATCCATCTATCACTTCGATGGAGTACCAGGCTTGATTATAATCAAACCCTATATCGAAAGCAATCCGGTCCTGAATAACATAGGAATAGCCCAATCCAACATCGAATCCAAATCCGCTTCCCCTGGATGTACTGTTTACTTCCGGAACTAATTCTTCAAAGCTGGTACGGTCTTGATATCTCGTAAAACCAGGTGAAAAAGATAAAAATAAAGAGCCTCTCGGTGAGTCTGAAAAATAATGCGCGATCAGGGGGCCGACAAAAAATACTTCCGAGGTTACTTTAACACCGCCTTTAAAATCAGAACTGTCGAAAAGAACCGAACCGCCAACTAGCCATCGGTCCTTAAAAAATTTACCTCCATTAATATTCAGGCCTACCTTGTTGGTAGAGGATCGTTCACTGGTACGGCTCACAATATTAGTTGTAGAGCTTATGATTCCTGATATACCTGAAACCCATCTGCCCTTTCTAAAAGGGGTAGGTAGAGAATCCGATTGTGCTTCACAAAAATTGGCACCGACAAAAAAGACAATGATTAATAGAACTATTGGATAGAGGCAAACTCTATTTCTCATATGGAAGGATCTGATTGGTTGTGTCGCATATTAAAAATAGGAAGAAAAAAAGACACGCCAAAGAATTGTGTGGAAATGACCTCAACTGATAATCGGGAGATACATGTTGGGCATTCAAATCGTAGAAATTGCCCCAGCTATTGACAACAAATTTATATCTTGACTTTTTGCATAAAATATTTAATAAATTTAGAAAACACAAAGTGGAGTCTCGAAACCACTCACTAAACAGGGCGAATCCGAAAAGCCAAATGAGTAGGACTAACTAACAAGAAGAACACAATGGCCGGCAAAATCTTTACATTCATCAAACCTTATTTGTCTTATATAGACAGTGGACGTCTTTTTCGCAAACCTTTTGGCTGGCTTTATACCTTATTGGCCATGCTTAATGTGCTGGTGCCAATAGATGTGCTTTACCGGGCCTTCGACAATCAGATCTTTGACGCGCCGGCAAAATTTGTGATCGCATTCCTACTCGTTTGGGTGGTTATTACATTTGCCTGCTGGGTATGTTTTCAACTCTTATGGGACAGGAGGGAAAAGGTTTTGAGCACCACTCCGGGAGGAGAAGAGTTCATTGCAACTCC
>JBPCUI010000194.1:0-4371 GCA_051011235.1 Flavobacteriaceae bacterium | reverse complement strand
TATAGTCGACCCCGAGATCGCCGATGATGTTGTAGCGCTGATGCAAAAGAACGCCAAAGGCAAAAATGCCGTGTGCATAGGGGAAATCACAGACGATCACCCTGCGAAAGTAATTATGTACAGCGCCTTTGGGGGTAAGCGGATAATAAGTCCGTTGGTAGGGGAACAACTACCGCGAATATGTTAGACCATTGTTTTTCCCGTATAATTAGTGGTCTTATTTTAGAACATAGTTGTTTGTAGTGTAGATTTCATTTACGTGCTTTTGCTTATGAGCCAAATACCCAATACACTCCGACTACAATGGCAAATAATCCGCCAGCCAGGCGTATCCCTTTGAAAAATAAATCATTATGACCGTTTTTGGCAAGGGAAGATACTTTGCCGATAACCAATGCAAAAGCGGTCATAGCCAATATGATGCCTATTCCGAAACCTACTACATATAAAATGGAATCGGACATCTTTTCAAATCCCAGAACGGGTAAGAACAATAAAAAATGAGCAATTCCGGCCACCCCGTGTAACAAGCCAATTGAGAAGGAAGCCCATTTACTTTGTTTAAGTGTTTCCGGGTGAACATGGCGGTGCGATTTTTCGTGGCTATGCTCGTGCTCATGGCTGTGGATTATTGGCGAATTTTCACTGTGAATATGTAGATGCTTATGTGCTTTATCTGCCTTGAAAATTTTAAATAAAGCCCAGACGCCAATTCCTACAAGAACTAATCCTACCAATTGTTCACTGTAAATTGAAATTTTATCGATAGGAATAAACTCTCTGAAAGCTGTGAACAGCGCGCCAAGAAATAACATCCCCACCAGGTGGCCTACACTCCATGAAAATCCAATTTTCCAGGCTTTTCTTTTTGATTCAATCGCAAAAGGGGTAACCGCAGCCAGGTGGTCTGGTCCCGCTATTACATGTAATATTGAAGCAATCAAACCAGCGGTTAGGGAGAGTGTAACCTCCATAAAGGATGTGGGTTAGAAGGGATGATATTCTTGTTAAATCTACAAAATATTCGGTTCACCTATTTTTAGCTTGCAGGCAACACTGCAAGGGTAGTTACTGACTTTGCTTTCCGGCAGTTCTTTTGATCTCTTCGACTTACTTTGTCTGTAGAGAAATTTTTTCCTGGATATCGCTTTTCGGAGCTTTTTTAATTGCGTACTCGTAGGCCTCAGAGGTATTCACAAAGAAATTCTCCTTACCGATCTTATTTACCAGGCCAGATTTCTTGATAATATCACGGGTGGGGCCGATTACATCAGAAAAAAGAACATTTATACCTTTTCCATTTAAATTTTCAATTAAATTTTCTAGCATAAACACAGCACTACTGTCTATATAGTTTATCGGCTCGGCCTTTATAATAATAGCCCTTAGCGTGTCACCTTTATCATCTACCCGCTTTAATAATTCATTTTTGAAATAGTCCTTATTTCCGAAATACAATTGTGAATCGAACCGAACAATTAAAACCTTTTTATCAATTTCCACATCATCGGCGAATCGATGAATATTTTTAAAATAATTGGTACCGCTGATTTTACCAAGTACGGCAAGATGTGGTTTTGAGATCCGGTAAACCAGCAAAAGCATAGAAAATAATACACCTAATAAGATTCCTTCTTTTATTCCAATGGTCAGTGTAATTAGGAAGGTAAGAACCAAAAGAACGAATTCATCTTTTCTATTCCTGTATAATCTGACGGGGTATTTAACATCGATGAGTCCAAAGACGGCTACCATTATAATAGCTGCCAGTACAGAATTCGGAAGATAATAGAAAAGCGGGGTAAGAAACAATAGGGTAAGTCCCACAACCACCGCGCTGATAATGGATGCGAAACCCGTTTTTGCACCAGTAAGGTCGTTAACCGCTGTTCTTGAAAAACCACCTGTTGTAGGATAGGATTGAAACAAGGAACCAACAATGTTTGAAGCCCCAAGAGCAATTAGTTCCTGATTGGCATTTACTTCGTATTCCTTGTGTTTTACCTCTACCGCTTTTGCAACAGAAATGGCTTCCATAAAAGCAATTAATGCCAGTGCCAAAGCCATTGGAAATAATTCATTGGCTTTGGACAATTCGATAGATGGGATTGTAAAAGAGGGCAATCCGCCAGGTACTTCCTCCACGATTCTTACCCCTAATGAATTTAGGTTTAATGAGTACACGATCACAATACCAAGTACCACGACGATCAAGGCTGCCGGAATCTTTTTTATAAATCGCTTAATTGCTTTAAGTAAAATAATCGCCAAGATCCCTATTCCGAGTGTATAGAAGTTTATGTGCTCTAATGTTTCCATTGCATTCCTTAAAAGAATGTGAATTTGGTTGCTTCGCTCTATATCTGTGCCTAGCAAGTGATTTAACTGACTCAGTCCTATAATAATTGCAGCGGCCGATGTAAAGCCACTAATTACCGGTTTCGAAAGAAAGTTGACCAGGAAACCCATGCGCAACAAACCCAGAAGAAATTGAATACTCCCCATAAAAAGGGCGAGGAAAATTGCCATTGAAATATATTCCTCTATTCCGCTAAGGCTTAAGGCCCCCAGACCAGAGGCTACCAACAAAGAATCCATAGCCACAGGCCCTACAGCCAGCTGCCGGGAAGTGCCGGTCAAAGCGTAAATGATCTGTGGGATCAAGGCTGCATATAGTCCAAAAACAGGAGGTAATCCTGCAATCATTGCGTATGCCATGCCCTGAGGAATAAGCATTATGCCCACAGTAATTCCGGCGGAAATATCTCCTGAAAGGTATTCCTTCTTGTAGTTGGGCAACCAATCGAGAATTGGAAAGAACCTTTTTAGCATGCAAAAAGTTTTGTAGTTACCAAAATTAGTATGGGTTTAACCCGCTAACCGTAACTCAGGTTACAAAGTCGCAATTAAGCAACGCCTTTGATCTAATACTTTTTTTACTTTTTAAATAGGTACTTTGTTAAATTAACTTATGTCAGGTATTTGCACCAACAAATAATAAACATCGGTTGTTGGTTTTCAAACCAGATTTTGCCATAATTCCCTTAAACGTTTAATTCTTGCGAGCCATTGCAACACAGTGTTCTATCATATTAAAAAGAGTGACTGGTATTGAACGAACCCCTTTTTTGGAAATCGCTTCAATGATGCTCAATGCCAGGAAGGGTTTCGAACGGTTCTTTACAGCTCTATTAATAGTGCGTTTGGGTTTGAGTTCATCATTGGGGATATTGCCCAACCTGGCCCATTTTGTATAGACATAATCAAAACCATGTTCCCAAAAGAAATGCTCAATATCGTTTTCTGTAAGCCTGGTAATATTATTTTCCAGGTTATTATTCTTGGAAAAGGCCTTTATGGTTTTTTCATATTGAATACCGGCCTTGTCGCCGTCAAGTAAAACTTGCCAGCCAATATCCAGGTCTTCAGCAATTTTAAGGAGAGGTTTTAACCCGGCTTGGGCAAAATCAATAACAGAGATCCCTTCCTGTAAAAATTCATAGTTCATAATCTTGGCCAGGTGTGGTATTATCCAATATTCCGACTCACCTTCAACAAGAATCCAAAAGCGAGAAAAAGGTGCCATATTATGATGTGCCCCAAGGTGGTAGGAGATTCGTCTCAGGTCTTCATTGGAGTAATTTGCAGTATTTATACGATTGACAATAATCTTGTCATCCTTCCTCCTTATCCTTCTAATTGTATCAAAAGGAACTTCACCCAAAAGCAATCCCGAATTGGTAGTGACAATTTTTTGCCACTTAAAACTTTTTAACAGAATTCCAATTGTCGCCAAAGTCCTGGGATGAAGATATGCTTCAGGAGCTTCAATAATCAGTAGAGGAAATGAATATTCTTCGATATTCCGGGGGCTATTAATAATAAGTGCATTGATCAGTACCAGAGCACCCAGTTTCCCCGTGAAACCATGAAATCTTTTCAGTGCTTCCGTCATACTCTCAGTCTCCTGTACAGAAACCATATTCAGTATTTCCCTGAGCTTCAGATTAAGAACTTTGGAAGTTGAAGGATTAGTGGCATCCCGTTTCAATTCAGCTGCCAGAGACTTAACAGCCTCGAAACCATCATCTACACTGGCGATTTGGTTTGTTGTCCGACCCTGTATGACCTCTGCTGCGTGAAAGCAGATCTGCTGTTTTAATTGAGTAATTCTATCCTCAGCCGGTTCGGAGGAAATATCAAGATTTTGCTCATTAGGATTATAACCTAAGAGGGCCGCTCTTTTTAACCAGACCACAGGAATTAATTGCCTGAGTGCCCTTAATAGCAATGGGCTGCTGGTATTGGAGCCATCGTGAAGGTTAGAACATTTCCAATCTGTTTGGATACCAGCAGGGGAAAGAACAGAAT
>JBPCUI010000193.1:0-10074 GCA_051011235.1 Flavobacteriaceae bacterium | reverse complement strand
TTCCATCTTTATGTTGCTCCTTTTGTATGGAGATACAATTTCCAGTGGTATTTCGGTAAAACCAAATTTTTTATAAATATAGATGGCAGCATCTAATTTTTTATGTGAATAAAGAATGATTTTCTTCCAGCCTTGCTGCCTTGCAAAATCAATGGCAAAATCCATTAAATATTGACCTATTTTTTTACCCTGAAACTGCGGGTCGACCGCCATTTTTCCCAATTCATATGTATTATCGGATATTTTAATGAAAGAAAAACAACCTACCAATTGTTCTGAATACTCAACAAAAAATATATATCCCCCTTTGTTTATGATATAATTCTCGCAATTGTCCAGTATTTCCGAGTCCTTAGGTTCAACATAGAAGTATTTTTCGAGCCAAGCCAGGTTCAGCTCTTTAAATACGGGAGCATAGCGGGATTCGAAAGGTATAATCTTCACGGGTATTTTGGAGTTTCATGGATGCCAATCACTAAAATTACCATAATGAAGGGTCATTGGTATATAATTATTTCAAAATTTTGATATCCGAAAAATCTAAATCGAAACTTGCCTCGTATATAGACTGACAGACTGAATACTAATACTTTAAAATAATAAAAGGTTAATTAATTTTTAAATCATGACTGAAACAAAAAGTAACAACAACAGTTTAAAGGTAATTGCAGGATTGTTGGGTGTAGTTTTACTCGGAACCCTCATCTACACCGTTAGTCTTTACCAGGATAAAAAGAAAACTACTCAGGCCCTTACTTCAGAAAAAGAATTGGTAGTAGAGGATTTGAACAGTTTGAAATCCGAATATGACAAGGCAATTCTCGAGAGCAATGCAACCAATGAAGAACTGGTTGAAGCTCGCGATAGGATTGCAAAGTACATTGATTCTGTAAATACAATGAAGGCAGATATCTCTTCTTTGTCACGTTATAGAAGACAAGTTAACGTACTTAAGAAAGAAAGAGAAGAATTGCTTAAGAAAGTGGATTCATTAACTCAGTCAAATACACTTATTGCTATGCAACGCGACAGCACTTATGTTGAGTTGGAAAAGCAAACCGTATTTAACGATTCTCTTGTTGTACAAAACACACAGTTGGCCGACGTAGTTGAAAGAGGTTCAGCTTTGAATCTAACTACGTTTACTGTTGATGCCGTTCGAGTTAGAAGCAACGGAAAAATGGTATCTACATCACGTGCCAGCAGAACTGATAAGCTAAAAATTTGTTTCACAGTTGCTGATAATGTTATTGCTGAAGCTGGTGACAGAGAATTTCTTATTGAAGTACTTGATCCACAAGGCAATGTGATCAGTGGTGGAAACTCTAAGTCTACTGAAGACGGAGCCTCAGTTACCTACAGTAAAGGGACTTTCTTCTACTATGAAAACAGTAACATTGACGTTTGCGATTATATAGACAAACCAGGTGGTGATTACCAAAAAGGGAATTACATGGTCAATGTTTATGACGATGGTTTAAAGCTTCTTGGAACAAACAAGTTCAGCCTCAAATAATAAACACTTTCCTACAACTGAAAAAGGGACCTATATTTTGTAGGTCCCTTTTTTTATTACTTCTAACTCAGATAGTGTATTACTTAATTCGGCATAACGGTAAGGCAATTATTTAATACCGCCCACCATTTCTTCGGGTTTTACCCATTTGTCGTATTCCTCTTCAGTAACATGACCCAATTTAACGGCTTCATGGCGAAGCGTAGTTCCATTTCTATGGGCTTCATTTGCAATTTCGGCTGCTTTGTAATAACCTATTTTAGTGTTCAAGGCGGTTACCAGCATTAAGGAATTATTCAGCAGCTTGGTAATGACCTCGTAGTTGGGTTCTATTCCTATTGCACAGTTCAAATCAAAACTAATGCAGGCATCACCAATTAAGCGTGCAGACTGCAATAGATTGGCCGCCATAATGGGCTTAAAGACATTGAGCTCATAATGACCCTGTGTACCTGCCACACCAATAGCCACATCATTGCCCATAACCTGAGCACAGACCATGGTGAGGGCTTCGCATTGGGTGGGATTTACCTTTCCTGGCATAATAGAACTTCCGGGCTCATTAGCCGGGATAATAATCTCGGCAATACCCGAACGAGGGCCAGACGCCATCATTCGAATATCATTGGCGATCTTATTAAGTGATATGGCAATTTGCTTAATCCCGGCATGACTTTCAACCAGTGCATCATGTGCAGCCAGTGCTTCGAACTTGTTTAATGCGGTCTTGAATGGCAATCCTGTGAATTTAGCAATATACTCGGCCACCAGTACATCATAGCCGGGAGGTGTGTTGAGCCCTGTTCCCACGGCAGTACCTCCTAAGGCTAATTCACTCAAATGATCCAGAGAATTCTTTAGGGCTTTCAAGCCGTGGTCGAGTTGCGATACATAACCAGAGAATTCCTGACCCAGGGTGAGCGGCGTGGCGTCCATTAAATGTGTTCTTCCAATTTTTACCACTTTCTTAAATTCTTCTGCTTTTTTATCCAAAGTATTCCGCAATTGTTCGATTCCGGGAATAGCCGTTTCACAGATCATTTTATAAGCAGCTATATGCATTCCCGTAGGAAAAGTGTCGTTTGATGATTGAGACTTGTTAACATCGTCATTAGGCTGAAGTGTTTTTTCGCCTTCTCCAATCACTTTGCCGGCCACTACATGAGCTCTGTTGGCTATGACCTCATTTAGATTCATATTACTTTGGGTCCCTGATCCTGTCTGCCATATAACCAGGGGAAACTGCTCATCGTGTTCTCCTTTCAGAATTTCATCACAGACCGTTGCAATAAGATCTCGTTTTTCTTCAGATAGAACACCCAGTTCGCAATTGGTATACGCCGCCGCCTTTTTTAAATAGGCAAATCCATAGATTATTTCAATAGGCATAGATGCAGGCGGACCTATCTTAAAATTATTTCTCGAACGTTCTGTTTGGGCACCCCAGTATTTGTCTGACGGGACTTTTACTTCACCCATGGTGTCTTTCTCTATTCTAAAGCTCATGATTTTTGTATTTTAGTCCGTACAAAGGTAGCTCAAAGGCCTTTGATTTCCAGTGCAATGAGAAGTATTTTTGAGAACAATATTTTTTATTTCTGACTTGCAGATTTCCAAGTTTTAAGACTATCTTTGTTCAGCAAAAAGAAATAATATGTTCGATTTTGATCAATACCTTGGATTTCTTGCTTTCCTGACAATCGTCACAATTGGGTTTTGGTTAATGATGTTACTTATCCTTTTTATTGTGCCCTACTGGTTAGGAGGAAATTTGCTCGAAATGTGGAAGGAAAGGCGAGAAGCCCGGAGAGCCAAAGAAGATATTTAAAAAAATAGAAGCCCGTTCAAGGGCTTTTTTTTATTACTGCAGCTTGTTGTATTGTTATTCGTCCTTATCCTTCTTGTTCTTCTTGTTTTTCTTATTCTTCTTATTCTTTTTGTTCTTGTTTTGATTTTTAACTTTATTAACTCCTTTTTCCTGTATCTCAAGGATCAGAGCGTATTTGTCTTCCGGAAGACCGGCTTTGAGTTCCTCATTTTGTTTCTTCCTGATGACTTCGAGACTTTCACGGGTCTTCTCCGGTTCTAATTCCAATATTCTCAATTCAATCGTCTTCTGGACATACTTGGTGAGGATTGAAGACACCACGGCTTGCTCAAAATCATTTAGACTAGCCGCCTCTGTAATTTTTGGCATTTCGCTGTCAACAATCTCTTCGGCAGTAAGGGCTTTAGGCTGTGGTTTTTCATCATCCGAGCGGGGAATAATACTATTTTGCCTGCCGTAGTACGGATTGCCATTGCGATACTGGGCTTCCACTGCCAAACAGCTCGCCATGAGTAAACAAACCAACAAGTAACTTCTAAAACCGAATCTCATACCTCATTAATTCTTCATTCCAATAAGTACAAATATAACCATTGTTTGATCGCTTGTCAAGAATTGGGCTTTAGCGGGATATAAAACTCTCAATTTGCTCCGGAGGTCTTCCTAGAACAGCTTTTTCCCCTTCAACCACAATAGGTCGTTCAATAAGTTTGGGATTTTTGACCATAGCATCGATTAGTTCATCTTCGCTCAGGTCTTTACCCTTATACTCTTCCTTCCAAATTGCCTCATTTTTTCGAATAAGTTGATCCGCACGCATCCCTAATTTTTCCAGAATTAGCGAAAGGGTCTTTTTAGAAGGCACTTTAGTGAGGTAATGGACCACTTTGAATTCTTTACCCGAGTTTTCTAATATTGCAAGCCCTTCTCTTGATTTCCTGCACCTGGGATTGTGGTATATTTCGATCATTTTTCAGTTATTTCTTCTTCTGCTATGTTAACAAATCTACTATTCCGCTTCTTTCTGACCCATCATCATAAGATAGGCCTTTAGAAAGGAGTTGATGTCACCATCTAAAACGGCTTCTACGTTGCCAGTTTCTTCAGCTGTACGCACGTCCTTGATCAGTTTGTACGGGTGTAGTACGTAATTCCTTATCTGAGAGCCCCATTCTATCTTCATTTTGGACGACTCAATTTCTTGCCTGGCCTCTTGTTTCTTGCGCAATTCGATTTCGTAAAGCTGTGATTTCAGCATTTTTAACGCTGTGGCCCTATTATCGTGCTGGGATCTTGAATCAGAACAGGATATTTGAATCCCGGTGGGTTTGTGCACCAATTGAACTTTGGTTTCCACCTTGTTCACATTTTGTCCGCCTGCACCACTCGAACGGGCCGTAGTAATTTCTATATCTGACGGATTGATATCTATTTCGATACTGTCATCGACCAATGGATATACGTATACCGAAGCAAATGAGGTATGGCGTTTGGCATTGCTGTCGAATGGAGATATACGCACCAACCGGTGTACGCCATTTTCACCTTTAAGCCATCCGAAGGCAAAATCACCATCAATTTCAAGGGTTACAGTCTTAATACCGGCTACATCGCCCCCCTGATAATTTAGTTCCTTAACCTTATACCCGTTTTTTTCACTCCACATGAGATACATGCGCAAAAGCATGGCAGCCCAATCGCAGCTTTCAGTTCCACCGGCCCCGGCCGTAATTTGAAGCACAGCGGTCATCTCATCGCCCTCTTCAGAAAGCATATTCCTGAATTCGAGGTCTTCCATATGCTCCAATACACTGGTGCATAAGTCATCTACCTCCTTATCAGTAACTTCACCTTCTTTGTGAAATTCCATGATTACTTCCAGATCGGAGAGTAAGGAAGCGGCTTTATTGAAGTCTGACACCCATTTTTTTTTGGTCTGCAGTCGCTTCATCTGCACTTGAGCCTGTTGAGGATTATCCCAAAACCCCGGAGCCAGGGTTTTCTCTTCCTCATTTTCTATTTCTACCAGTTTGGCATCGATGTCAAAGATACCTCCTTAGCGCACCCAGGCGCTCTATAAGATCTTTGTATTGATCCGTTGTGAGCATTATAAATTGTTTACGCAAAAATAGTACTTAAGTATGGTTGAACAACCAATTTTACATATTTTTAGAACTTGATATCCCGCCTATGAAACCACAACTAATTATCTCCATTTTACTGCTTTTTACATCTCCGGCAGTTTTTGCACAATTCGATGCAGACAAGAAAAATTTTCAAAAGTTCGATGGCCTTTTTACTTACTACCACGATGCCCAAAAAGACAAAATTTATCTTGAAGTGAATAAGCTGGAAGAAGAGTTTTTATATGTCTACTCCCTGAGTAGTGGGATTGGAAGCAACGATATAGGTTTAGATAGAGGACAACTTGGAAATGAGCAGGTTGTATATTTTAAAAAGTATGGAAATAAGTTGCTGCTTATTCAACCAAACTTAAAATTCAGAGCACTGACTTCTAATGAACTGGAAAGGCAATCCGTAGAACAGGCATTTGCAAAATCTGTATTGTACGGAGCCCCGATCGTGATGAACAAGGATGATATATATGTGATCGATATAACAGACTTTCTCCAACGCGACGCACATGGTGTAGCCGCACGTCTTAAAAGAATGGACGAGGGGACATTCAAATTGGATACATCCAGAAGTGCGATCAATATGGAAAGAACTAAAGCTTTTCCGAAAAACCTGGAGTTTGATGTTTTTTTGACTTTTAAGGGTGAACCAAAAGGGGCCCATATCCGCTCTGTAACTCCGAATCCGAATTTTATTACCGTTGCACAGCACCATTCCTTTATAGCATTACCCGATGATGGTTATAATGAACGTGTATTTGACCCCAGGTCTGGCTCTTATCCTTTTACATATTACGATTACGCGACAGAGGTTCAGGAACCGATAATCAAGAAATTTATCACCAGACATCGACTGGCGAAAAAAGACCCTTCTGCCATGGTAAGCGAAGCGATTGAGCCCATTGTTTACTACCTGGACAACGGAACACCTGAACCGGTGCGTTCGGCTTTACTTGATGGCGCACGCTGGTGGAACCAGGCTTTTGAGGCCAATGGCTATAAAGATGCATTTCAGGTGAAAATACTACCCGATGATGCTGATCCGTTAGACGTCCGATATAATGTAATTCAATGGGTACACCGTTCCACTAGGGGCTGGAGTTATGGAAGTAGTATCACAGACCCCCGAACTGGCGAAATTCTAAAGGGACATGTGAGTTTAGGTAGCCTCCGCATAAGACAGGATTTCCTGATCGCACAAGCGCTGATGAACCGACCATTTGCAGAACGTGACGACAATCATCAGGAAATTTTGAAATTGGCTTTGGCCAGGATCAGACAATTGTCGGCGCATGAAGTGGGTCATACCTTAGGTTTTGCCCACAACTTCGCAGCCAGTACTAATGGAAGGGCATCCGTTATGGATTATCCTCATCCCAAAGTGGAATTAATAGACGGCAAGATTAATTACAATGACGCCTATGACAGCGGTATTGGCGTTTGGGACAACGTAAGTGTAGCCTATTCCTATTCTGATTTTCCTGAAGGGGTAAATGAAAAAGAGTCTTTAAATAAGATCCTTGAAAATGCCTATGAACAGGGGCTTCAGTATATTTCGGACCGTGATGCGCGGCCCAGAGGAGGAGCTCATGCCATGGGTCATTTATGGGACAACGGGGCAAGCCCGAGTGAAGAGCTGAACAGAGTGCTGGCAGTTAGGGAGAAGGCAATTGAAAACTTTTCTCTGGATAACATCCGAACTAACGAGCCAAGAGCAGTCCTGGAAGATGTATTTGTACCACTCTATTTTTTTCATCGTTACCAAACCGAAGCTGCCGTTAAATTAATTGGTGGCCTGGATTATAATTATTCTGTAAAAGGTGATAATTTTCCGGCCTTCAAAACTATTGATAGGAAACTTCAAAGCGAAGCCCTGACCGCCGTACTCAAAACTGTCGATGCGGCAGTAATAGCAATTCCACCCCAGAAGCTTGATCTATTCCCGCCCAGGGCAATAGGGTATGGAAGAACCAGGGAATCTTTTAATGGTAATACCGGAACGGCATTCGATCCCATAGCCGCGGCACAAACGGCAGCCGATCTTAGCCTGGGACTTCTATTTCACCCGGAAAGAGCATCCAGGCTGATTCAACAAAAGAGCCTGGACAAAAATCAACTTGGCCTGGGTGAAGTACTGGATATTATTTTGCGTAATACAATATATAAAACCCATAAAGATCCCTATTTGAATGCTGTTCAGACATCTGTTAATTACCGTGTGTTAGAGCATTTAATTACACTTGGAGCTACCGGGAAGACAAGTCCGCAGGTTAAATCGACAAGCCATGCTAAACTCATGGAGTTAAAATCACAGCTTGGGGCTCAGGATTCAGCGAGTGATCGGGATGAAATGATCCGACTTATCAATTTGTATTTTAAAAGCCCCGCGAAATTCAAATCTATTCCTGTACCTAAAATACCTGATGGATCGCCTATCGGTATGGACTGTAATTATTGATAATGAAATATGGAGATTAATCTCATTAGTGATACGGTAACCAGGCCAACAGCTGGAATGCTGGAGGCCATGATGTCAGCAAAAGTTGGGGATGATGTATTCAAAGCAGACCCCAGTGTGAATATGTTGGAGGAAAAGATGGCAAGCTTATTTGGAATGGAAGCCGCCTTGTTTTTTCCAAGCGGTACGATGACGAACCAGACTGCCATTAAATTACATACTGAACCAGGCAACCAGCTAATTTGCGACAAATACGCGCATGTGTACAATTACGAGGGCGGAGGTGTGAGTTTTAATAGTGGGGTTTCCTGCAAATTGGTTGACGGAGATCGGGGCATGATGATGGCAGATCAGGTACTGGAGGCGATTAACCCTCCGGACTTTTATCACAGCCCTTTAACATCGCTGGTCTGTGTTGAAAACACAACGAATAAGGGTGGAGGAGCGTGTTGGGATTTTGAAGAGCTCATTAAGATTAAAGAAATATGTAATAATCACGGCCTGGCCTACCACCTGGATGGTGCGAGACTTTGGAACGCATTGGTGGCCAGGAACGAAGAAGCCAAACAATACGGCGCCATATTTGACACAATCAGTGTTTGTTTAAGTAAAGGACTTGGCTGCCCGGTAGGTTCAGTACTTGTTGGCAGTAAGGCGTTAATCAGCAACGCACTTAGAATCAGGAAGATCCTGGGTGGGGGAATGCGGCAGGCAGGGTATTTGGCGGCCGCAGGGATTTATGCATTGGATCACCATGTTGATCGGTTGGCCGATGATCACCAGAAGGCCGTTGAACTCAGTGAGGCCCTGGAACAATTGACATTGGTTAGGAAGGTGGAATCTACGGAGACCAACATCGTTATTTTTGAAATCGACGAGCGTAATATGACCCCGGACGAATTTATTGCGAAATTGGCTGAGGAAGACATACACCTGATTGGCATGGGTCAGGGTAAACTGCGTATGGTGACTCATTTGGATTATTCTGATCAAATGCACCAAAAGGTCCTGGAAGTTTTGAAGAATTTTAATATCAATCGCTCTTAGCTAAGGAAGTAATCCTGTTTTTGAGGTTGGTGATCCCGTTTTCCATTCCAGCTTCAGAATTATAAAGCATGCTTTTTCCTATAATTCTCCCACTTTGATCTTTAAGATTGAATAAAAAATTACCGCTGTAGTTGGTCTTTCTCTCAAATGGGATCTGGGAAGGAGTAAGCGATGTAAGTTGCCCGATGGTCTGCTCTATTTCTTCCCGGCTTTCAAAATCTATACTTTCCAGCAAAGTCTGGCCGTCTGCAGTCTTCAAGCTGAATTGGAAGGTATTATTCTCGCCTTTAATTATTTCAATCATCTTATTTGATCTCCTTTAAAAATATCAAAAATTATCCAGACACAGAGCTCTAAATGCTTTAGGGAATTTTTTAGTATATTGTTTTGTTCGGCCGCAAAGATTAGGTTCGCATATATCATTTTCTGGTAAGTTGTGGTTGCTGGAAAGTATTAATTGGAGCCTGAGGCCACAAAATAACTAGAGAAAAAATTCAAAAGGAAAGGCACAGGAGCGTTACTAACCAACCGGAAAAGGGCTTTCAATTCCCTAAAATGGGATCTAAGCCCTTTTTTATTGAAAATATTGTTTTCAGGGGATGGCAAATACCTTAAACAGGTGATTTTTCTAAATATAAAGAATAAGAGTAAAGAATGCCCCTCCAATTTACTGCCCGGAGAAAGGAGTTATTTAAAAAGTGAATCGAGTCCCGGAATATTAGGCATCCCTTCTTTAGCCACAGCAGCAAGCTCTGTTTCCTGAACACTGGAAGCCCGTTCTATTGCTTTGTTTATTGTGATGATCAGTAGGTCCTCCAATTGCTCCTTATCTTCCATAAGTTTCTCGTCTATGCGAATAGATTTAATTGTGCGATTGGCTGTAATGGTAACCGAAAGAAGTCCGTTGGAAGATTGCTCATCCAGCATTACGTTGTGCAATTGTTCTTTAGCTTCTTTGACTTTTTCCTTAGTTTCCTTGAGTTTCCCCATCATTCCCATAAGAGCACCTAACATATATTCACTTTTTACAGATTGTGTCCCAAATGTACTAATTCGATCAATTAAGCCAATTTCTAAAGTCGGGTAAATG
>JBPCUI010000192.1:0-2754 GCA_051011235.1 Flavobacteriaceae bacterium | reverse complement strand
GAGCATTGTTTTCTTTTAGGCAATTTTCTCAAAAATAAGGAATCGGGCCATTTAAATCAAAAAGCGTTCAAGCTTCCAAAATGTTAATGTTTTGTTAATTTCGATTAGGGGTCGCCTGCCAATCCCGGCTTATTGATCCAAAATTGTATATTGTCGGTGAAAGTATACCGTTTATCGGATATTTAAAATTATAGTCCCCAGATCGTGAACAACAGAATTTACATTTTGTCATTACTGATGCTTGCTCCAATCTTGCTGCTATCGCAGGGATTGCAGTCGGTCGGCGATGTGGCCTATTTCGAAAACAGCATCATCCACAGTACCAGGAATTCAACAGATCATACCACACTTTCTGAAGCGGTCATTGCCGCAGAACTCGATGCAGTGTTAGACAGCGATGGTCCCTTTACTATTTTCGCTCCTTCCGATCAGGCGTTTGAAAAATTATCCAAGGAAAAAATCAAGGACTTAATGCTTCCGCAAAATAAGTCCAAGTTGCAGTCTCTTCTTACCTATCATATGATAGCCGGGTATCTGAGCGCTTCGAAGATCTTAAAAGAAATGTGCCGGGGTGAGGGTGTAGCTACATTCAGGACTGTTCAGGGCAATGTGCTTACAGCAACGATGGATGGAATTGATATTGTGTTATCCGACAGCTTTGGAAATAAGGCTAAAATTACCAACGCGGATTCAAATCAGTGCAATGGAGTAATTCATGTAATTGATAGTGTGGTGCTCCCTAAAAAAATCTAATCCATTATCTAAGTTCTGCATCAAGCTTGGTTTCATACGCTTTTTGCAACTTATTCATAATTCGATCTATTTGCTTGTCTGTAAGTGTTTTGGTTTCATCCTGAATAATGAAGCTGACCGCATATGACTTTTTGCCTTTGGGAAGTTTCTTCCCCCTGTATACATCGAACAGATCAACTTGCTTCAATAGCTTTCCTTCTGTTTTAAAGGCAATTTCTCTTAGTTGTTCAAAGGTTACTTCGTCCTTAAGTAATAGAGCGAAGTCTCTTTTTACCTCGGGGTATTTGGCAACGGGTCGATAAACGATTTCCTGTTCCGCTGCTTTTTCGATAAGCAGATCCCAATCGAATTCAGCATAAAGTACGTCTGGCTTAACATCGAAGTGTGCTCTGATAGCATCCGAAAGCAGCCCGAAACTAACTAATTTCTTCTTAGCTGTGTATAATGACAATGCTTCGGAATATATATCCGAATCTTCTTGCTCGGTTCCAGTAACATCTATACCCAATCTTGCGAGTACATGGTTTACAATAGCTTTTAAAAAGAAGAATCCCATTTCTTTTTCTTCCACAGACCAGTGATTGGCATTCCTGTCTCCTGAGACAATAATGGAAAGCCTATTGCCCTCCTGCCGTTCCTTGCCAAGTTGATGATACGTCTTACCAAATTCAAAAAACCTGAGACTCTGCCTTTTCCTGTTTTGATTATAGGCCACGGCCTCCATTGCAGAGAAAAGCAATGTTTGCCTCAGCACAGACAGGTCTAAACTAAGTGGGTTGAGAATTTTTACAGATGTACCTTTTTCATTTTTACCGAGCAAGGTTTCGTATTCAGGATGAGAAAGACTATTGGACAAGAGCTCATAGAAACCTCTCGAACTTAAATTATCTCCTATTATATTCTGAAGGATATGATCCTCAAACTTTGAAGTGAGTGCAACCGAAGCGTTCGTCTTTTCCTTAAATTCAATTTTGTTGTACCCGTATACGCGTAAAATTTCTTCTATGACATCTACCTCTCTTGTAACATCTACGCGATAGAAGGGAATCTGAAGCCCAAGTCCACTTTCTGTTACGCTCTTCACCTGGATGTCTAATGAAGCCAAAATTGACTTAATCATATCCTTGGGTATTTCCTGTCCAACAAGCCTGTTCACCTTGTCGAAGCCGAGGAATACCTGGTAGTCATCTTTTCTTTTGGGGTAAAGATCCACAACATCAGAGCTGATTTCACCTCCGGCTACTTCCTTCAGCAATTGTGCAGCACGTTTTAGGGCGTATTCGACGTTGTTGATGTCGACCCCTCTTTCGAATCGGAAAGAAGCATCGGTACTTAAGCCATGTCTTTTTGCAGTCTTACGGATAGAGACCGGATCAAAATATGCGCTCTCCAGAAAAATCGCAGTAGTATCTTCAGTTACCCCGGTGTTTATGCCTCCGAAAATACCAGCGATGCACATCGGTTTTTCACCGTCGCAGATCATAAGATCTTCTTCGTGTAATTGGCGTTCTTCACCGTCCAGGGTCATAAACTTAGTTCCGGCGGGCAGGGTTTTTACAACAATTTTCTTGTTGTGAATTCTTTTGGCGTCAAAAGCGTGTAAAGGCTGACCCAACTCATGGAGCACATAATTTGTAATATCCACTACATTGTTAATGGGTTTTAATCCAATGGCACTTAGACGATTCTTTAACCAGGCCGGAGAGGTTTGTACAATTAGGTTTCTTATCGTAATACCACAGTATCTGGGGGCCAGCTCAATATTTTCGACAGACACGCCCATCTTTAACGATCTGTTATCGACTGAAAAACCGCTCACAGATGGGGTATTCAAAGTGGTTGGCAGCTTGTGCTGAATCAAGCCTGCTTTTAGGTCGCGAGCCACTCCAAAATGACTCATGGCATCTGCTCTATTCGGAGTCAGACCAATTTCGAAGACTTCATCATCCTCAACCTCAAAAACTTCCGAACATGGAGTGCCGGGTACTAAATCTTCGGCTA
>JBPCUI010000191.1:0-3112 GCA_051011235.1 Flavobacteriaceae bacterium | reverse complement strand
GTAGTAGACGGACCGAAATGAATTTCTGATTCATCGACATTAAGGTATTCGGCCATTCGCTTATAAGACTCATCCATCATTTCTCCTGCCCTCGCTGACGCAGGGTAGGGATAGTACGGCTGTACCTTGTTTTTAGTGTAGAATTCGGTCAATCGATTGATAAACTGCTTACAGGGATAGGAACCGCCGGCATTTTCAAAAAAAGCCCACCTTGCCAGAGATGGTTCCGAAAAAGCAGGAAATTGTGCGCGTGTAAATTCTAAATCAAGTTTCATAATTAAATAACTTTTTCAACCAGAAAATTTTTTCTTAAAATACAGGTGTTGGTCCTTTGCGATATCAACGATATTCTTATACGCCGGATCATCCCTGATAGGTTCTAAAAGAGGATCTGAAATAATTAAAGGATAATTGTAATAACCTCTATTTACAGCTTCTTGCAGACAACGGAGTGAGCTTTCCTTATCTCCTAATCCCAGATACATAGCGGACATATAATACCAGCCCTCAGAATCGGGATGATCTGCATTCTCCAATATCCGGGTAGCTTTTAAACCTCCTTCAACATCATCTAATATTACGGATTTAAACGCTAAGCTGGATTGGGCCATATAGGGTTCAATTTGTTTATTAATCAGAATATCAAAATATGGTAACGCTTCATCAAACTTTCCCATTCGATAAAGTGTAATGCCTTGCCAGATCTGCGCATAGGATGTATTTTTACCCATTCTGAATGCGTTCAGAGCCTTTTCATATTGGTATGAACTTAGATAAGAAACGCCTATTCTGGAATAATTAGGGTTTTTGGGATCAATTTCAATGGCTTTTTCCATCTCGCTAATTGATTCATCTATCATTCCAATATATCTGTACAAATAACCGAGCGAAAATCGGGCTGAAGCGTTATTGGGATTAATATCTATCATTCTACGAGTAATTTCAAGAGCTTCTTCCGTCCTCGCTGTTTCTGTATAAAATACAACTAAATAACCCAGGGCACTTAATTGTTGTGGGTTTAATTCTAAGGCTTGTAAATAATATTGTTCTGTAGCAATAACTGTTTCTCTTTCCAACATTTCAAAATGTGCCAGGCGCTGCATTCTAAATCCCAAATCTCCATATGCAGGGGCATAGGTTGAGTCGAGCTCAACTGATTTCTTGAGCATTTCGATGGCCAACTGATCTCCTTCTGATGTTAACGGGTAGGAAGAACTTCTTAAATAGTACTCATAGGCAAGCGGATTTTTAGGGATATCTTTCTCAATCCAATCCAACTCTTTTTTTGAGAATTTGATATTCAGGCCATCTACCACTTTCTTGGCAACGATATCTTGCAACGCAAACGTATTGCTGAAATCTACTTCGATATTATCACTTCTCCATATCATGGTAAGTTCCTCGAGTTCTATCAGTTCTACATTAAGTCTAAACCGATTGCCCTCATTGATATAATTACCAACTAAGACATATTCTACATTGAGATCTTCTTTTAGCTCAGCAAGATCTGGCACCTTCTGGTCGTATTTACGAATAGTGCTGGAAGATCTTACGGTTATATTCTTAAGATAATTCAGATCCCCGATGATCTGGTTGGCAATAGCAAATCCAAAATAATCACTTTCAGGATCGGGCTTATTATTAATAAAAGGTAAAACAGCAATTGTTCCCTCTAATCCATTACTGAGTTCAGATCTATCGGATTGGATTAGAAATTGATTGTACAGTAAAAGGACTACCGCTATTGTGAGTGCTGTGATAATAATCCTATTGAGTCGCTGGCCAATTCTTGTGTCAATTTTCACTGGCACATCAGTGCTTGCTCCGGTCTTTTTAATTCCTTTGGCTGAAATATCATAGATCCAGGAAAACACTACCCACAGCGGAAATCCAATTAACAGGCATATGACAATAGATTGCATTACATAGGCTGGTGCGTCGAAAGTAGGTAGAAGAATAGACGAAACCTGTATTATCATCCATGCGACTACTAAATACGCCAGGGCCGCCTTTGGCACATTCCGCCTTTGCAATTCCCTGATAATGTGTTTAAATTTCATAGGAAGATCACCTCATCGAACAAAGATAAATGGAAAACACTTTGGAAAAGCTAGTCAATTCACGAGCCTGGACTGTCATTATTTTGTAAGGTTTGAAAGAACGATAACTGTGTAAATCGCGCAATGATATCCTAAGCATGAATATTTAACCTGGGATGTTAAATCACAAGAGTATCTATCAGGCATGTTTGGGCTGAATCCCGTTTACATAATACATTTTCATCATTCCCTTGTTTTTAACCTCAATCTTGCCTCTGTATTCGCATTCAAATTCATCTTTTATCAATTCATAGGTGTTTTCAGAGACATTAATCCTGCCCGTTTCTGAATTCGTTTCCATACGGGCCGCAACATTTACTGTATCTCCCCAAATGTCATAGGCAAATTTTTGGGTACCCACTACTCCTGCTACCACGGGGCCCGTGTTAATCCCTACACGGATTTCAAACGGCATAATATTAGTTTGATCTTTACTTTTAACCGCTTCGGTAATTTCAACTATTTCAAATGCAGCAAGCACCATCCTGCTCGCATGATCTTCTTTATTCAAATGCAATCCGCCAGTACACATATAGGCATCCCCCATGGTTTTAATTTTTTCCAAACCAAGCTTTTCCATAACTTCATCAAACCTGGAAAAGTAATAATCCAAACTTCTAACCAGATTTTCCGGACTTAAAGCAGCAGAGGAACTGGTAAAATCTTTAAAGTCCGTAAACAGAACGGTGATAGATTCAAATTTTTTAGCTTCCACATGCCCCGTTTCCTTTAATTCCTGAGCTGTTTCTTTTGGCAGGATATTAAGTAACAAGGCGTCGGACCTGTCTTTTTCCTCCTCGATGATGGTATTGGTTTCCTTTACAAAAATATAACGCCTGTAGAGCAAGAAAATAAATACAAAGAAAAGGACCAGCGCAATGACCGTTGCATAGATTACTCTCCGTTGTCTTTTTTGCTTTAAAAGCTGTATTTCTGACTCTTTCTGTAGCAGATCTACTTCAATTTGTGCCTGTGAAACTTCAAAATCTGCTCGTAAATTTGCCATTTCACGG
>JBPCUI010000190.1:0-6401 GCA_051011235.1 Flavobacteriaceae bacterium | reverse complement strand
AGACTATACTTGTTCATAGCGAAAACAATTAGTTTCGTGATCGTTTACCATACCAGTCGCTTGCATATGTGCATATATCACGGTGCTGCCCACAAACTTAAAACCGCGATTTTTCATGTCTTTGCTGATCCTGTCGGACAAATCTGTTTTGGACGGAACTGTTCTGTAATCCTCGAATGCGTTTTTAATCGGCTTGCCATTTACATAAGCCCATATATACTTGCTAAAGCTTCCAAATTCTTCCTGAACCTGGATGAACGCCTGCGCATTGGTAACAGTAGCGTTTATCTTTAATCTATTTCGGATAATGCCGGCATCCTGCAAAAGTTCAGCTATTTTACCCGGGCCGTATAATGCAATTTTTTGGTAATTAAAATTGTCCAAGGCGTTTCTGAAGTTCTCTCGTTTTCTGAGGATAGTGATCCAACTCAATCCCGCCTGGAAAGTCTCCAGGATCAGGAATTCAAAGAGTGTGGCGTCGTCCCTGACCGGCACCCCCCATTCTAAATCGTGATATGCTTCGTATAAGGGGTCTCCAACACACCATCCACATTTTTGAACTTGCATAAGCCTGGTATTACAACCATATAAAGATATGTAAGTTTTTCTCATGTGTTCAGACCAAGTGGAGGTTGTAAATTAATTATGGAGGTACTTCAATTGAAAGAAAATATTGATACGGAATTATTGGTTGCGCAGAAATTCTCAGAAGGAATGACTTATGGGGAGTTCAGGAATTTGTTAAGCGATCTTTCGGCCAAAGGGATGACAAGTGGAATTGAACAGAAAGAATCACTGATAAATTATACGGAACTCAACAATAAGCGATTGAAGCGCTGGGACAAGACTTTTAATATCTCTGAAAAAGCAGGCAAAAAGATCAATGAGGTCCGCAGGAGGATCAATTGGCTTGTGTTAACAGAAAGTTGGTGTGGCGATGCTGCTCCCACCATGCCGGTCATGAACAAGATTGCAGAACTCAACCCAAATATTCGATTGAGAATTCTATTGAGGGACGAGCATCCGGATTTGATGGAACGCTTTCGTACTGAAGGAGCCTTATCCATTCCCAAATTGATCAGTACTGAAGTAGCCTCTGGCCACATTTTAGGCCAATGGGGTCCCAGACCCAGTTCAGCCACCAAATTGGTAGCGGATTATAAAAAGAGAAATGGCTCGCTGACAGCAGAATTCGCGGAAGATCTGCAGCGGTGGTACAATATGGACAAAGGAAAAAACACAATGGATGATTTGTTGGACCTACTTACTTTGAAAGATATAGGTAATCGTGCCAATTTGTGAATCTTTAGTTGAACTGTCGAATCGGGCTCGATAGGCATAGGTTACGGCATTTTCCACCAAACACCAATCGCTGGTATTGGAACTATTAGTGTTGAAACTGGCTTCAACTACATAGCCGAGAGCATCTACCTTAATATTGATAACAACAGTACCTCCATTGAGGCATGTGTAAATAGGAGGGGGTAAGTCATAGTTATTTCTATCGACCAGCGAATAGGATACTGAAGTTCTCTTTTCTGCCAGCGCAGTTGTATATTCCTTTTTCTTCGCGTCTTTTTCCCCCAGCTGTTGTTTTCTTTCTTCCCTTAACTTTGACAGTTCTCGCAGGTTGGCCTCGTAGCCTGGATCCGCATTTAAAAATTCCTTGTCGGATTCCTGTTCTGCCATAAGTTCTTCCAAAGTTTTTAATGGTTCCGGATTACCTATGCTCGGTTTTGCTGTTTCATTGCTGGCCATATGACTCTTAATAGGATCTGCCTCTGCCAGTTCCTGTAATCGCCTCTCTTCTTCCTCCAGAAGTTCTATGATATCTTCATCCGCGAGGCTCATTTCTATAATATATTCTTCCTTCTCTTCCGATCCCAGGTGAATGTTGTACAATAACAAAATCACAATGGAAAGAGAGAATACAGTGATTATAGCTGCGAGTTGACTTCGAGTAAAATCCATACTATATAAACCTCAAAATGACTTTTATATTATGCTAAGTTATTGAATATAAAGCTAATGACTTAATTATTTAATCTCATCATTACTCCATACCAAGTTCTGAACCGAATTTCTTCGGATGCAGTGCATTATTTACGTTAAAATCGCCTATTTTGGTTCTTCTCAGGGCCGATAAATAGGCACCGCATTCCATCCTCAAGCCAAAGTCATGGACCAATGAACGAATGTAAGTCCCTTTACTGCACTGCACGCGGAAAACTACCTCGGGCATCTCAACTGATAGAATTTCAAAGGATATAATTTCTATTTCTCTTGGCTGGATAGTCACTTTTTTGCCCGTTCGGGCGTATTCATAGAGCCTTTTCCCATCTTTTTTAATAGCTGAGAAAACAGGTGGGACTTGCTGTATCCTACCCGTGAATTCTGACGTCAATGAGCTTATTGAGGATTCATTTACATGACCCGTATCAAACCTTCGGTCTATCTCAGTTTCCATATCGTAAGAGGGCGTGGTGGCGCCTAGGGTCATTATGCCCTCATATTCTTTCGGGTACGACTGAATTTCCTGAATCTTTTTGGTGGCCTTACCGGTACAGATAACCAGAAGACCAGTTGCCAGAGGGTCCAGGGTGCCCGCGTGCCCCACCTTTATTTTCTTGAGGTCGAAGCGTCTTTTAATGGCCCACTTTACCGCATTTACTGCATCGAACGAAGACCACTCCAAAGGTTTGTCAATTAGTAAAACCTGCCCTGCGAGGAAATCTTCCTTATTTTTCACTGTTCAAATGATTCGGTTCAACCCCAATATTCGTAAGTTATTGCCAAAAGTCCAACCAGGAGGCAGTAAATCGCAAAGTAGGTAAGCTTGCTCCTTCGGACTAACTGGATCATCCAGGTACAAGCCGCAAGGCCCGCGATGAAGGCGGCAATAAATCCTGCCGACATTGCTAGGACTCCATCACCCTGGAAACTGAGTTCACCACCCATGATGTCTTTTATGATCTTGCCAAAAATCAAAGGAACAACCATCAGGAATGAAAATCTGGCTGCCCTGTTTTTATCGACACCCAGAAGTACAGATGTCGAAATAGTTGCGCCACTCCTGGAAATTCCCGGTAAAATTGCAATGGCCTGGGCGATACCAATTATAAAAGAATTCCAATAGGTAACCTGATTATCTGTGTCTTTTGCCCTATCGGCAAAATAAAGAAGCAATGCTGTAACGATTAGCATAAAGCCTACGAGTTGCACCATCCCCCCGAATAGAAGTTCAAGTTGTTCTTCGAATAATAAACCAACCAGTGTTGCAGGAATCATGGAAATCACGATTTTAAGCGAAAACTTTGTCTGATCATTCCATTTGAACTGAAATAAGCCTTGAATAATCTCTAAAACTTCTTTGCGAAAAACAACAATGGTACTCAGGGCGGTAGCAAAATGAAGTACGACGGTAAAGAGAAGACTCTCTTCAGGGATCGACTTGTCTCCCAAGATGGCCTTGCCCAATTCCAGATGACCACTTGAGGAAACCGGTAGAAATTCTGTCAACCCCTGGACTATGCCCAGGATAATGGCGTCTAAGACTTCCAATTAATTCTTGTTCTTATGTGGATTTAATAAAATGGCGTATACTTCGATTCCCAATCCAATAAGGACCAATGTCGGCGCCAATCGAATCCGCCTGAAATTGAATATGTCCGGATTAAACACATTGGGATCGTCACTTCCACCCCCACTCATGAGGATAAATCCCGAAGCGATAAAGGCGAGCCCTATAAACATGAAAATATAGTTTCTCTTTTGGAAAATAAACTCTGAGTTAGGCCTGGCGCCAGCTTTCTGTTTTTTGCCCATGCTGCAAATTTAATAATATAAATCGTCTGTCCTAAGGTTTAAGAAACGCTGGGTGGCAAAATAAGTGCTTATATAGGAGATAAGGATTCCAAGTAAAAACACACCTACGAATAAGGAACCGAGAATAACCGGGTCTTGCAATAGATTTAATTCGGGAAAATTCCTGTCCAGGTAGTAAAGTACAAATCCAAGTGTAATCAGGGCAATTATCGCTCCAAGCATACCAAGCTTGATATTGGTCCAGATAAAAGGTCTGCGAATAAATTTTTTGGTAGCTCCTACCATTTGCATTGTCTTAATTATAAATCGCTTGGAATATATGGAAAGTCTTATGGAACTATTGATAAGCAAGACCGCAATTCCTGTAAATACGGCACTGGCCACCAGTATCCAAAAACTTATCTTCTTAACATTTTCGGTCAATAAGGCGATCAGGGGTTTATCATAACTCACTTCATCGACATATGTTTTAGAGCTGATTTCAGCAGCGATCTCTTCGATCTGATTTGTACTTACATAGTCCGCGTTAAGTTGTACATCTATTGAATTCTTAAGAGGGTTGTAACCTAAGAACTCAATAAAGTTCTCGCCGATATCTTCGCTGTGTTGCTCAGCTGCATCTTCTTTTGAAACATATGAGGCAGACTTAGTGTATTGGGCCATTACAAGACTTTTTTGTAACTGATCCACTTCAACCTGTTTGGCACTGTCATTTAAGAAAACAGAAATTGTGATCTGTTCCTTAAAATGATCTGCCAGCTTCTTGGTATTAAGCACAAGAAGACCGAGGATACCCAGCAAAAAAAGAACCAGACCTATACTCAGAACAACCGAAAAATAGGAGGAAATAAGTTTCCGCTTTTGATAGCGTTCAAAAGATTTGCTCATAGGGCTATTGAATGTGTAAAAATAGGAAAGTAAATCGAATAAACTTATTTTTGCCAATTACTGATACTAAACAGGGATAATGAGTTACAAATTCCGTGAACTTGAGGCAAAGTGGCAAAAATACTGGGCCGAAAACGAAACATTTAAAGCCTCCAATCAATCCGATAAAGAGAAGTATTACGTATTGGATATGTTTCCATATCCTTCCGGCGCCGGACTGCATGTAGGACACCCTTTAGGCTACATTGCCAGTGATATTTGTGCCAGGTATAAAAGACATAAAGGTTTTAATGTACTTCACCCCATGGGATTCGATTCCTTTGGATTGCCTGCTGAACAATACGCCATACAGACAGGTCAGCATCCCGCGATAACCACAGAGACCAATATTAAGCGCTACAGGGAACAGCTGGACAAGCTCGGATTTTCTTATGATTGGAGCAGGGAGGTACGTACCTCAAATCCGGATTACTACAAATGGACCCAGTGGATATTTATCCAGCTATTCAACTCCTGGTACAACAACAAAACAGATAGTGCTGAGCCAATAAAAAATCTGGTTTCGGCTTTTGAAACAAATGGCAATACTCAAATAGATGCCGCTTGCGATGAAGAAACCAGTCAATTCACTGCAGAAGAATGGAATTCCTTTTCCGATAAGGAAAAACAAGCTGTACTCTTAAAATACCGACTTACCTACCTTGCGGATACCGAGGTGAACTGGTGCCCGGCATTGGGAACGGTATTGGCAAATGATGAGATTGTTAATGGTGTTTCGGAAAGAGGCGGCCATCCTGTGACAAGGAAGAAAATGACCCAGTGGAGCATGCGCATAACAGCTTATGCCCAGCGCTTATTGGAAGGCCTGGATAGAATTGACTGGCCGCAGCCACTTAAAGATGCGCAGACGAATTGGATCGGCAGGTCGGAAGGGGCATCGCTTACATTCTATACAAAACCATCGGAATCAGTTACCAAAAGTTTTCCCATTGAAGTATTTACCACAAGACCCGATACTATTTTCGGAGCTAGTTTTATGACCCTCGCTCCTGAACACGAGTTAGTGCCTAAAATAACCAGCCCTGAACAGAGGCAAGAAGTAGAAGCCTATGTGGATTACACATCAAAACGATCGGAACGCGACCGGCTTTCAGATGTGAAAACCATTACGGGCGCGTTTACCGGTGCCTTTGCTCTCCATCCATTTACAGGACAGGAAATACCTATCTGGATCGGTGATTACGTTTTAGCCGGATATGGTACCGGCGCAGTGATGTCTGTCCCTTGCGGCGACCAGCGCGACTATGATTTTGCCAGCAAATTTGAGATCCCTATCCCTAATATTTTTGAAGGGGTTGATATATCGGAAGAGGCTTTTGCAGACAAAGAGGGCACCGTAATCGCAAATTCTGACTTTATAAGCGGAATGAATTATAAGGAGGCGTGCAGAACTATAATTGACCGGCTGGAAGAACAGGGTCAGGGACAAGGAAAGATTAACTACAGGCTCAGGGATGCAGTCTTTAGCAGGCAGCGTTATTGGGGCGAACCGTTTCCGGTTTATTATATAGATGGGATGCCACAGATGATCTCTGAAGAACACCTGCCTTTGCATCTTCCTGAGGTAGAAAAATACCTCCCCACCGAAACCGGTGATCCTCCATTGGGGAATGCTACGGTATGGGCCT
>JBPCUI010000189.1:0-2506 GCA_051011235.1 Flavobacteriaceae bacterium | reverse complement strand
GTTACAGAAGAGTTTCCCTTCGATGAGGTAACTCTGGTTTTTAAGGTAATGGGTAAGATGTTTGCGCTTGCTCCTTTAGAACGGATTCCTCCACAGGTAAATTTAAAATGCGATCCTGAACGTGCCCTGGAATTGAGAGAGATCTATGACGGTGTAATCACTCCGGGTTATCACATGAGCAAAGTACATTGGAATACACTGTTTCTTGAACAATTGCCCAATGATCTTATCGAAGAATTAATAGACCACAGCTATGATTTAATAGTGGCCAAGTTTCCTAAAAAAATCAGGGAAGAATTCGAAAAACTCTAAAGATTCTTGACCTGTAATTCGTGAAAACTATCGGCTTGTAATCGCAAGAGTTCTTCCGCCTTTTGTTTTTTATACGCGTATACAGCTTCTTCTTCCGCGATCTCCGAGTAGATCCTTTCGTTGAGGATTGTATCCGTGCTGAGAATTTCTGCCCGCTGACCTACTTTCTGGTCTACCCAGGTGGCTACGATAGATTCTTCTTCTTCTAGTTTAAGATCATAGGAACCTTTGGGAGCTAAAAGTTTTACCGCAATAGGGGAAGTTTCAATAGCCAGGAACAAAAGGAATATAAAAAAGGACGGAAACCAGGGTAGTTCACCCAGCGCACTGATCCGTGCCATCAGGCCGTCAAATCCATCGATAATGGGCTGCGAATTCTCGACTTCCAAGGCGTACTCGGCATTAAGCCCGGCAATCTGATTTTCGATGTCAAGGATCTTTTGTTTATTCGTTTCCTTTAATTCCACCAGCTCGGTCAGATAGGCGTCGTGTTTTTCACGTTTTTCGGAATATACCGGACCTTTACCAACCAGTAAAGTTCCTTTTCGCCCTTCTGCTTCGGCTATATAGGTTTCATAAAGATCATTAGTTTCTGCTTCTTTCAGGTCGATGTCTGTTTTTAGCGTCTCGATTTCGCCATTGAGCTGTTCTATCAGCGGATTGTACTGTTGCGCAATCTGTTGTTTATTGGCCAATGTGAAATCGTTTTTCTGTTCCAGCAGTACCCTGTCAATTTCTTTCTCAAAAATTTTTAATTCGAGTGGTTTTGAGATTACTACGGCAATGATGACAGCCAAAATAATACGCGGAGTCGCCTGAAGTATTTCGCTTTTTACGCTGTTGCGTTTTTTAATTGTGGAGACGATAAATCGATCGAGATTAAAGATGAGCATCCCCCAAACAAGCCCAAATGCGATGGCTGCATATACGTTGTCGAAAACCGTATACAGCGCATATGAGGCTGCAATAAATGCCATTAGGGCTGTAAAGAAAACAGTGGCACCAATGCCAGCGTATTTATTTTTTTCACCGGAAGAACAAGTTTCAAGAATGTCCATGTCTGCCCCGGAACAGAGCATAAAGAAGCTGCGTATCATAATAGTGTTCGTTTTTGATTGCTTGCTAGTTAGAACGCAGTTTTATGGGTTTTGTTACAAAAAAAAACCCAAAATGTGGAATCGGTCTAGTGGGTGGTCATTTCCGTGAAATACTTATAGAAATAAGGAATGGTCTCTATTCCCTTAAGAAAATTCCAAACCGCAAGATGTTCATTAGGTGAGTGAATTGCATTGCTGTCCAGACCAAAGCCCATCAGGATGGATTTACTTCCCAGTTCATCTTCAAAAAGAGGGACGATCGGAATACTTCCTCCATTGCGTTTGGGAATAGGTGTTTTGCCAAAAGTGGACTCATAGGCCTTACTGGCCGCTTTGTAGCCAATACTGTCAATCGGTGTCACATAGCTTTGACCGCCGTGGTGCGGTGTCACTTTAACTCTAACTCCAGGTGGACAAATGTTTTCGAAGTGCTTTTTAAATAGTTCAGTGATCTCAACCCAATCTTGTTTAGGGACCAGCCTCATGGAGATTTTTGCATAGGCCTTACTTGGTATAACGGTTTTAGCGCCTTCACCTGTATAACCACCCCAAATTCCATTGACATCGAGCGTGGGTCTAACAGAATTTCTCTCATTGGTCGAATATGTTTTCTCACCGTAGACAGAGTCAATATCCAAAGCCATTTGATAGTCTTCGAGGCTAAAAGGTGCCTGGGCCATTGCCCGGCGTTCCTCCTCGGATAACTCCTGGACTTTTTCATAGAATCCCGGTATGGTAATATGATTGTTTTCATCATGTAAGGAAGCGATCATCTTGGTGAGAATGTTGATCGGATTGGCTACCGCGCCTCCGTACAGGCCCGAATGGAGATCCCGGTTGGGTCCGGTCAGTTCAACTTCCACGTAGCTCAATCCGCGGAGGCCTGTGGTTATTGAAGGGACGTCGTTGGCAATCATTCCTGTGTCGGATATTAAAATTATATCGTTCGCCAGTTTATCCTGATTTTCTTTTACAAAGGCACTGAGGCTGGCGCTGCCCACTTCCTCTTCCCCTTCAATCATAAACTTCACATTGCATGGAAGCAAATCATTGCTTACCATAAATTCCAGAGCTTTTACATGCATAAACATCTGCCC
>JBPCUI010000188.1:0-4561 GCA_051011235.1 Flavobacteriaceae bacterium | reverse complement strand
GGTTCAAGGAGATAATTCCAACGGATGGCTCGTGAAATATGACTTAAGATGCCGATAAATACAGAGCATCCAACCCAGAACATATCGGCCTCCTTTACATACCGAATAATTTGTCTTCTGTTTTCCTCCGAAGTAATCGTATATGAGTACCACACCAAAAATACTCCCAGTGCAATCGGGAGCGTAAATTTTAAGATTCGTACTAAACCTTTATTCAAAATTAATTCAAAAGATTATTCACTTCGTTGGGGAATACAAGTGCAGGATTGAAGGACTTTGCCTCCTCCAGATCCATGATGGCATAAGTGATTATAATTAACACATCGCCCACATTGACTTTGCGCGCGGCCGCCCCGTTTAGTGTCAGTTCTCCACTTCCTCTCGGCCCTGGTATAACGTATGTTTCCAGGCGTTCTCCGTTGTTGTTATTCACTATCTGGACTTTTTCACCTCGAATAATATTGGCGGCGTCCATAAGATCTTCATCAATAGTAATGCTGCCTATATAATTCAGGTCTGCCCCGGTGACTTTTATACGATGTATTTTCGACTTTACAACTTCAACTTGCATGTGATAAAATTAATCAATTAAGAGCTATATTATCTATCAACCTAATTCCTTCGGCATAAACAGCGATAAAACCCCTGTATTTTTTACCTTTTTGTTTTTTGAGGGCAGGCTTTAAATTTTGATCATTGGTAATTTCAAAATACTCGAGTTTCAAATCAGTATGATCCTTGAATTCATCTGCCACCCAATCCATTACAGAACTAACACTTTTCGTGCCAAAGCGAATTTTGGCAGAATTGAGCGTATTATATATGAAAGAAGCTTCTTCTCTAAGCCTTTTTGACAGTCGGTTGTTCCTCGAACTCATAGCAAGACCATTGCTCTCGCGAATAATAGGGCAACCTATAATCTCCACATTGAGATCCCTTTGTCTGACCAGGTTTTTGATTATTTGTAGTTGCTGATAGTCTTTCTCCCCAAAGTAAGCTCTATCCGGGGCCACTGTTCTCAGGAGTTTCTCAACGATAGTCGCCACCCCTTGAAAGTGTCTCGGGCGGAAACGACCTTCCATAATCTTATCCAGTCCTTTAAAGTCATAAGATCCGGCAACTGTACCTTCAGCATACATTTCACTTTCATCCGGGACAAACACTCTTATTTCTGGCGAAATTATTCTTAATTGATCCAGATCTGCGCCTAATGTTCGGGGATATTTCTTCAGATCTGATTTATCGTTGAATTGTGTAGGATTCACGAAGATACTCACCACGGCTATATCGTTCTCTAGTACGGCCCTCGCGATTATTTCCAGGTGACCTGCGTGTAGCGCACCCATTGTAGGGACCAATCCTACACTGGAATGGCTTTGCCTGTGTCGAAGGAGTTCAGCTTTTATTGAATCAATAGTTTTTAATACGAGCATCAGTACGGTAAAAGGGGTGCAAACTTACTATAATTACGGCTATTCTACATAATTTTTGTAATTTTGCAGCTACGTTTATGCTATTAGCAAAACCCAGTTTATATGAATGGTAAAAAGATATTGTTTGTATCTTCAGAATTAGTGCCCTACCTACCCGAGAACGAAGTATCCTTAATGTCTTACGAAGCTCCAAGAATGGTCAACAGCAGCGGTGGCCAAATTAGGATTTTTATGCCTCGTTATGGCAACATCAATGAGCGTAGGCATCAGTTACATGAAGTAATTCGTCTATCCGGAATGAACCTTGTGATCAACGATATGGATATGCCGCTTATTATAAAGGTTGCATCCATTCCAAAGGAACGTATCCAGGTATATTTTATAGACAACGAGGAATATTTTAAGCGCAAAGCCACTTTTACGGATGAGAACGGGTCATTATTCCCAGACAATGACGAACGGGCCATATTTTTTGCAAAAGGAGTTGTGGAAACAGTTAAGAAGCTCAATTGGACACCGGATATTATTCACATTCACGGCTGGATGGCATCCCTTTTACCGCTTTACCTTAAACACTATTACGCCGATGAACCCCTTTTTGCTGACAGCAAGATTGTTACATCGGTTTATACGGAGGGCTTCGAAGGTGAACTAGACTCCAAGATGCAAAAGAAGATTGCTTTTGACAATATTCCTGATAATGCCATTACCCATTTAGAAAATCCCAGCTATAATAATTTGTTAAAGGTAGCTGTAGATTTCTCAGATGCGATTATTTTAGCCGCTGAAAATATTCCATCGGAGTTAACGGAATACATCACCAACCTTAAAAAACCAGTGTTACCGTATGTTTCAGTTCAAGAATTTGAAGAAGCATATTCTAATTTTTACAGCACAGAAGTTTTAAACTAGTCTTCATGATTTACAGCTTAAAATCAATTTCCTCTGCGCTTGCAGGGATAGCGGGTGTGATGTTAATAATGTCATGTGAGGAGGATGGAACCACGTTGGGAATTGGTGTCATCAATGAAAGCCCGCTGAGAACGGATGTAGAGGTCTACGATGTTTTTGCCGTCAATAAAGGTATCAGCGCAATTCAAACTAACAAGCTTCCCATTTATAAATTGGGGAATTTTGTAGATCCTGTCTACGGCAGGACTGAAGCAAGAATTACTACACAGGTAGGTCTGGCCGGACGAGCCGGGAATCCTACTTTTGGTGTGCTAAGTCAGGATGAGGAAGATGTTGCCGATACTGATGGTGTAGACACTACCGTACCTGAAAACGAGGTCGTAACTGAAGTCTTCCTGAATATACCGTTCTTGCAAAACGCGGCAGCTGATGCTGATGGTGATGGGGTGGCAGATGCATATGATGTAGATTCTGAAGATGCCAATAGTGATTCAGACGGAGATGGGGTCTCCGATAATCAGGAAAGATTGGATGGAACGGATCCGTTAAACCCCGATACGGATGGTGACGGTATCACTGACGATGAGGATCCAAGTACGGTAACCAATACATTTCCTAAAAAAGTAGATCTGGATAGTATCTATGGAGTGGATTTGCAAAGGATCTATGACGGGGAAGTGGTACAATATAATGTTAAAGTGGAAAGGTCTACCTTCTTTCTGAGGGATCTCGACCCGAATGCCGGATTTCTTGAGAACCAGGAATACTATTCCGGTCAGCAGTTTTCGCCAGGTTTTGTTTCTGATGTCTTGTTTATGGGCTCAGCAACCATTAATACCGAAGAAACCATAATATTTAAGGAAGACGACCCGGATACCGAAGATGTGGATGAGTCACTTGAGATAGACCAGCGCATACAACCAGGTATCAGAGTTCCATTGGACACGGACTTTTTCCAGCAGAACATAATAGATAATGAGGGAAATTCTCAACTATTGAGCCAGGCAAATTTTATTGATTTTTTCAGGGGGATTCATCTTTCAGTTTCTGACGATATACTCTTTCTCCTGAATCTTACACAAGGTAATATTACAGTTAGTTATGAATACGATGGTGTGATAGATGGTGAATCGGTTACGCGTGAAGGTGACTATGTGATTACATTGCTGACTGGCGGTGGCATCCAGGCTATAGTCGGGAATGCCGTAAATACGCTAAATAATGAAGCCTACCCTGCCGATATTGCAAGTCAACTCGACACAGGAGAAAATTCCTCCAGGATATATCTCAAGGGGGGATCGGGTTCTTATGCAGAAGTGCAGCTTTTTGAGGAGAATAACGGTGAAACTATAATCAATGAGATCAAAGCCAATAATTGGATAATCAATGAGGCCAATTTGGTCTTTTATGTAGACAGAGAAGCTCTTGACGCTGCCAGTGTTACTGAAGAAGCTCCTAGAGTATATCTCTACAACGCTGACAACAATAGGGCACTATACAATGTTACTTTGGGTGATGAACCCACTCTTGTAGGCCGGATTGACTCGAATTACGGTGGTTTTCTGGAAGAGGAAAACGATAAAGGCATTAAGTATACCGTTAGGATTACCAACTATATTAATGATCTTATTGTAAGGGACTCCGCTAATGCCACATTGGGATTGACCGTCACCGCCGATATTACTAATCCCGTTGGTATTGAGGCTATGCTCGACAATATGAATGAGGAAGATCTTCCAGTCGCAGCTTCAATCACACCGCTGAGTACAGTACTTTTTGGCAGCAATGTGCCAGAAACGGAAGAGAGAAAGCTGAAACTTGAAATATTCTACACCGAGACCAATTAATGGTTTTAGGCTCATAATTATACCACTCAAAGTATTTTATCGTTATTTAACCTGAAAGATTAGCTGGGATATAAATACTTCCCTTAAATTTGCCAATATCGCTTAGCTATAATTTAAACGATTATGTGTGGAATAGTTGGTTATATAGGCCATCGAGAGGCTTATCCAATAATTATAAAAGGACTTCAACGCCTGGAATATCGCGGTTACGACAGTGCCGGAATAGCGCTATACGACGGAAATGAAATTAATCTTGCCAAGACCAAAGGCAAAGTTGAAGATTTAAAGTCTGTTAGTGAAACGAGCATTTCTCTTAAAGGGAGCCTGGGGATTGGTCATACACGCTGGGCGACCCATGGTGTTCCCAAC
>JBPCUI010000187.1:0-5524 GCA_051011235.1 Flavobacteriaceae bacterium | reverse complement strand
CTTCAGTGCTGCCGTTTGGGACGCTTTATCTGGATCAGCATGTTTTAAAACCGCTGTCAGTTATTAAGTAGGCTTCTTACAGCCAGTTCATAACTCCTCAGACCAAATCCCAGGATTACGGCTTTTGCCGCCGGCGATATATACGACACATGACGGTAGTCTTCGCGTTTGAGGGTATTGGAAATATGGACTTCCACCACCGGTGTTTCGAGCGCCTTTACGGCATCGCCGATGCCTACAGAAGTATGGGTATAAGAAGCTGCATTGAGCACAATTCCATCGTATGAAAATCCTGATTCCTGTAGTTTTTCAATGATCTCACCCTCAATATTTGATTGGAAATATTCCAGGTCCACGCCGGGAAACTGGACTTTTAATTTTTCGAGATATTCCTCAAAACTGGAACTTCCATAAACTTCGGGTTCTCTTTTACCCAAAAGATTCAGATTAGGGCCATTGATGATCATGATCTTCATGGTCTAAAAGTAGTAAAATGTAGTTTGCCAGAAAAAAGAATGTCGTGAACAGGTAATTTGTGGAAGCAGCCCTTAATTTTTAAGATCTGAAACGAGATAATCTGGTTTTCGATGGGATTGTGAAAAGGAATCCCACTGTCACTGTCGACCAGCTGAAATTTTCCAGACTAACGTAGGTATAAGATACATTAATTTCGGTATAGGTACTAAAAAGATAACCTATTAAAGGCCGGGCGTAAAGACCGCCGTCATTGCCATCATTTATTCCAACAGCATATCCACCATTTATCCCGATTGAAACAGAATTTGTGGGCCAGAATCTCAATGAAGCTGCTGCAGGTACAAACTGCACATTTGGAAGATCGGCCAATTCGCTTTCAGCATCGAATTTATCGGTAAATCCATTGATAAATCCACTTGCGACACCCAGGTCTACCATTTCACCTAATGCCCACACATAGCCAATATCTGCTGCGATTGCCAAACTTACCTGATCGTCAAAATCACCAATGGGTATACCCCCCTGGAAACCAATTTTAAATCCCTCCTGGGCATAAAGGCCTGCGGTTAACAATGTGAAGAGTACAGCGGATAAAAGATTTTTCATCGAACTATCATTTATTAAGAAACGTTCAAATCTAGATTCTAATCTACATCCACCCATATTTTTGTTGTAAAAACACGAAAAATGGTTGTGGAATGGTCTATTCATCCCTTAGGTGGGCTTTAAATCCTTTAAAATGGATTGGTAGTAATATGTGATAGCTAAATGATTTCAGTTAGAAACCAAAACCGCATCGGGTTTAGCATCCAACAAAAAAGCGGGAGATTTTCCCGCTTTATTTATCTGTGCATATTTTTTTTATTCCCATATATATCGGACTCCCAGTCCAAACCTGGCCGCTTCAGATCCCTGGTCAAAACTAATATAAGGTCGCCAGTCAAAGGTAAAACCCAATGGCACATCGTTGAGCTTGTAATCCAGGCCAACCAAGGGTCTAAGTCCAACGTCCGAATCACCGTTCCCGAAAAGAATACCAAGTCCTCCACCGGCAAACCACTGTAAATTCGAGGCTCCGGAAAAACCACCGTGGTAGCCGTACAAAAGATTAACACCCGTAACATCTCCAAAGAGAAGCTCTCCTTGGGCTGCATGATGCTCGCTAAAGAAATATTTCCCGGAGAAGCCAACCAGAGTTTCCCCATCGCCAAAATCGAGTCCTAGTCCTGCTGCAGCTTCATATACCTGTGCATGAGAGGAATAAACACCAAAACCCAGTACCAGAAGAATTGTCAATAAGAATTGTTTCATAAGTAAAAATTTAGGTTAATAAAAGACGGCCCAAAGGTATAACATTGGAATTTTTATTTAAAGTATTTCCTCAATTAAACTGGTATCTTTATAACGTGAATTGGAAGCAGGCCATAGAAGATTATCAGTACTATTTGAAAATTGAAAGGGGCTTGGCACAGAATTCGATCCAGAACTACTCCAGAGATATTCAAAAACTTGTTCATTATCTCGAAGATCACGATGTGGAGGAAGATCCTTTCACCATTCAAAAAGATGCCGTGCAACACTTTGTGTACGACGCTGCCAAATCGGTCAATCCCAGGTCGCAGGCCAGGATCATATCAGGGCTTAAAAGTTTTTTCAACTATCTGATTTTTGAAGATTACCGGCAGGACAACCCGATGGATCTGATAGAATCTCCCAAGATTGGCAGGAAACTACCCGATACGCTTTCTACTGAGGAAATCAACGTGCTTATCAGCGCCATTGATCTTTCACAAGCTCATGGCGAGCGAAACAGGGCAATGCTCGAAACGCTTTACGGCTGCGGTCTTCGAGTTTCCGAACTTATCAATCTGAAAATATCCGACCTGTTCTTTGAAGAAGATTTTATAAAAGTTACTGGAAAAGGAGATAAGCAGCGCTTTGTACCAATTAGCAAAGTGAACAAAAAGTATATCGAATTATACAGACAACACGTCCGGGTGCATCAAAAAGTTCAAAAGGGCTTTGAGGATGTATTATTTCTAAACCGGAGTGGGAAAAAACTCAGCAGGGCCATGATTTTCACTATAATTAAGAAACTTTCGGAAAAGATCGGGCTCCAAAAAAATATCAGCCCGCATACCTTTAGGCATTCTTTCGCTTCCCATCTTCTTCAGAATGGGGCCGATCTGCGGGCAATACAACAAATGTTGGGTCATGAAAGCATAACCACCACGGAAGTTTATATGCATGTAGACAGGACCCACCTTGCCGAAGTGGTGCAAAAATACCATCCCAGGAACTGAATTAGAAGCATATCAGGGCTTTGTGTTCAGGATATTGAAATAAGCCGGCAAAGTCTTCCTAATTCATATATTTACAAACCTTTAATTTTAAAACTTAATCTCGATGAGAAATGTATGCACCTGGATATGCTTGCTTTTTGTAGTGGCGATCAATGCGCAAAGTGAAAGTCAAATTATGGAGGAGCTGGATTCCAAATCTGATTCCTATGCTCAGATAGCTGAAGAAATCTGGCACTGGGCCGAAATGGGCTATCTGGAAAAAAAGAGTTCTGCACTCCTACAAGAAACCTTGCGCAAAGAAGGATTTAGTATTAAAACAGGCGTGGCAGGTATTCCCACAGCTTTTATTGCCGAATACGGCAGCGGTACGCCCGTGATTGCAATACTCGGTGAATACGATGCGTTACCCGGACTCTCACAGGAAGCCATTCCGGAAAAGAAATCTGCCGGTGGTGCTGCAGGCCATGCTTGCGGACACCATCTATTCGGAACTGCCTCATCCGCAGCTGCAATTGAGGCCAAAAACTGGTTGAAGAACAACGGTACTCAGGGGACGATTCGTTTTTACGGTTGCCCTGCAGAAGAAGGAGGTTCCGGTAAAGTTTATGTGGTGCGTGAAGGATTATTTGAGGATGTGGACGTCGCACTACACTGGCACCCCGGCTCAAAGAATGCGGCAAGTGCAGCAGCCGCTCTTGCCAATAAATCGGCTAAATTCCGTTTTTACGGTGTTTCTGCTCACGCGGCCGGGTCTCCTGAAAAGGGTAGGTCGGCACTGGACGGAGTGGAAGCCATGAACATGATGGTAAATATGATGCGGGAGCACATACCGGAAAGGGCGCGGATCCATTATGTGATCACACAGGGAGGCAAGGCGCCTAATGTGGTTCCCGACTTTGCTGAAGTCTATTACTATGCCAGACATGAATCAAGAGAAGTAGTGGTCGATATTTTTGATAGGATCACAAAAGCCGCAGAAGGTGCTGCAAGAGGTACCGGAACAACGGTTGATTATGAACTTATAGGCGGGACTCACGAATTATTACCAAATCTTGTACTGCAAAAACTAGTGCACAACAAACTGACCTTGGTGGGCGGGGTAAATTATGACCAGGAGGAGATAATTTTTGCAGAAAAAATCTCTAAAAGCCTTGGGAACCAGCTTGCAGATATATACGAAGCAAATGAAATAACCCCGTTCAAAGCGGAAGGGACCGCATATGGCTCAACCGATGTGGGCGACGTTAGTTTTGCTGTACCAACGGTGGGTCTTAGTGCTGCCACCTGGGTACCAGGTACACCGGCGCATAGCTGGCAGGCCGTGGCGGCCGGTGGTACATCCATTGGTCATAAAGGAATGATGGTGGCCGCTAAGACTTTGGCCCTGACAACTATTCATCTTTTTCAGAATCAAAATTTAATCCAGGAGGCCAAAGCGGAGCTCGATGAGCGCAGAGGTGAGGATTTTCGGTATGCACCGTTACTGGGAGACCGGCCACCCGCCTTAGACTACAGAAAATAATCTGTCAACTGTTTGTCCGTTGATTGAAGTACTCTTCAATGGAGTTATGCATCCAATTGAAAACAGCCCTTTTGCTGTAATAATTTCATCAGATTTTTGAGTATTATTTATGTAACAATAATGTCCATTTGAGGACTAACTCTTAAACAGCTACCAACCGAGAGTGAGAAAAGATCTGGAGCACAAATTTGTGACCGAACTTGAGAACAACCAAAACATTGTTCACAAGGTCTGTACGCTGTATACAAATAATAGTGATTCACATAACGACTTATTTCAGGAAATCACTATTCAATTGTGGAAGGCGTATCCAAAATTCAGAGGCGAATCTAAATTTAGTACCTGGATGTATCGTGTAGCTCTCAATACGGCGATTACCTTATACCGCAAATCTAAAAAGCAAGTCCGGACTCAGGATTATGATGATTTTATTTACAAGATAAAATCGGATGATTATGATCAGACACAGGAACAGCAGCTAAAACTTATGTATAACGCCCTGAAACAACTAGGCGATATAGACAAGGCTTTGGTGTTTTTGTATTTGGAAGATAAGGACTATAGCGAGATATCCGATACACTTGGTATAAGTGAAGTCAATGCACGTGTAAAGATGAACCGGATCAAGAAGAAATTGAGAACAATAGTTAATCCGTGATGATATGATGGACGAACTCGAATTACTAAAAAAGGACTGGCAGAAAAAAGAAGGCATGCTGCCCAAACTCTCATATGATGAGATCTATTCAATGCTTTGGAAGAAGTCATCTTCCATAGTAAAGTGGATATTTATTATCAGCGTCATTGAGTTCGTACTACCTCACCTGCTCTATTTATTGCCTTCGGTTCGGGATGGTATGGATTTTTATGAGCAGTTGGGCGTGAAGAATTTAATGATCGGGATCAGCATAGTCAACTATGTTGTTGTTTTTTACTTCATATATCAGTTTTACAAACGATACAGGGAGATATCGGTGTTGGAGAATGCCAGTAATCTTATGCGAAGAATTATAAGAACTAGGCGAACCGTAAAGCACTATATAATTTTTGCCCTTTCGTTATTTTTGTTCACCTTTCTGGCAATTGCAACGGCCATATATGTGAGTGATGGCAATCAGTTAATCGAGGTATTAAACCTGGGTGATGAAGCAAAAGACATGTCGATTGGAAAGCTGAAGGCATTAATTTCCTTCGTATTTGTTATAATGGGGATCTTGTTTAC
>JBPCUI010000186.1:0-4628 GCA_051011235.1 Flavobacteriaceae bacterium | reverse complement strand
CATTGCGGAAGTCGATCCCCAGTATCGGTCGTACCCCGTACTCGGGAGCTTTTCGAACAAAGTTGAGTCCGGCTGAAGTATTGTTGATATCTGTCAGCGCCAGTTGGGTAACTCCATTCCGTTGGGCAAGCTCCAGCAGGTCGAGTTCGGAAAAAGTTCCGAAGCGTAGGCTGTAGTATGTGTGGCAGTTGAGATACATGTGTATGTTTGGTATTTTGGGTTTCTGGTTTAAAGTTGGCAGTCGGCAGTAGCAGATAGTAGACTGCAACTGGAAACTGAGTACTACTTCTCGATACAATGCTGCTCCGCTTCGTTTCGCAGCATCACTCGAAGTGACAAAACATAGAGCCACACATGTCAGTTCGAGTGAAATTTGAGAACGTAGTGAGCACATTTTGTATCGAGAACTCAATCAAACTCCTCCTTTTTCTTTTCTGCAATCCTTCCGTTTACATCAGATCAATTTTTGCTGCATTAACGTTAATATTTCTATAAGCTCAATTTCTAGTTTTCTTTTTCCGTAGTGTAGCGTACATAGGCGTTAAGAATTGTTGAAGCCCTGGAAACAATTTAGCCTATGTAAGCGGTTCTTAAAATGGTCACATTTTAAGAAACACATAGTGAAAAAGTGACCTTTCTTTTGCTTCGTTTTCTTTGGGCACACAAAGAAAATGAAGGAGAAAAGGCAAAATCTATTGCTTGCGATGAGCAAGCACAATCGGTGGTTGTCCGTTAAACGGGTTCACCATCCTGCCAATCGTCTTGGCCCCCATGCCCGAGGCACGGAGCACACTTTTATCGCCAAAGCGGTTTCTTATATGGTCCATGGCGGCGTATAAATTCAAAGCCTCCTCCGTATCGTCAAAGAGGTCGATCTGGTAATTTCCCTGTACCAGATGGCTAAAGCGGATGCCTATAAGTCTTACCAGCAGCCGGCGGCTATAGAGCAGCTTAAAGATCTCCAGGATCTTCGGGATCAGGATATGGTCTGCGCTTGTATAGGGAATACGCATCTGCTTGCTATAGGTGTTGAAATCCGAGTAGCGGATTTTTACGGCGATACAGGCGGTGAGCTTTTCGCCCCGACGGAGTTGGAAGGCCAGGTTTTCGGTCATGGCGATCAGAATGCCTTTGAGTTTATTTACGTCTATGGTGTCTTTGTCAAAAGTGCGTTCGGTGGAGATCGACTTGCGGTCCCAGAAAGGGATGACGGGGGTGTTGTCTACACCATTAGCCCGCTTCCAGATAACGATGCCATTAGCCCCCAGGACGCGCTGCATGAGGTCTGGTGGCATTTCCTGTACGGTGTGTACTTTACGTAAGCCGAGATTGCGGAGCGTCTGGTAGGTCTTGTCGCCCACCATGGGGATCTTTTTGATAGACAAGGGAGCGAGAAAGGGCTTTTCATAACCGAAGTCCACTTTGAGCTGGTTATTCGGCTTAGCCTCGTTGGTCGCCACTTTAGAAACGACTTTATTGACTGAAAGGCCAAAGGAAATGGGTAAGCCTGTTTCTTTCATGATCTTTCTGCGCAACTCTGAAGCGTACTGGTAGCAGCCAAAGAAGCGGTCCATCCCGCTCAAGTCCGCATAAAACTCATCGATACTCGATTTTTCAAAAAGCGGGACTTTCTCTTTGATGATCTCGGTGACCAGGTCGGAATGCTTGCTGTAGGTCCCGGCATTGCCACGGATGACAGTAGCTTCGGGGCAGAGTTCCCGGGCCATTTTCATCGGCATGCCGGAGTGGATCCCATAGCCGCGTGTCTCGTAACTACAGGCCGCCACAACCCCCCGGTCACTGATACCACCTACTAACAAAGGCTTGTTCTTCAGCTCGCTGTTGATGAGCCGCTCTACCGAGACAAAAAATGTGTCCAGATCCAGATGTAAAATGGTTTTCTGCATGTGTTCTTCAAAAAAGGGGATATAAATTTATGGATTTAATCCTAATTTTTGGATATTTTCCATAAATAAAATTGTTAATTATTTATTGCTGGTTGTTGGGATGGGGGCAGGAAGATGTTCTCGATACAATTTGTCCTTCATTGCATTTCGGCCAAATCACTCGAACTGACATCAGTGTTTATAAAAGAATAAAAACTGTCCTAAAATATTGCCTCACAAACGTTCATAGAACAAGGGGGAAAGTTTTTGACTTTATTGTCCTCATTAAAAAAGTCTCATTTTCTTATCGTATTCGATGAATAACAAATTTTATTACCTTCAACGTATGAAGCTATTAATTAAGAATACAATTCTTCTGCTCTGCTTGTCAATCAGTCTTTCTGTGCAAGCCCAAAAAGCATTTGATGAAAGAGCCTTAGGCCAATGGGAAGGCAATGGTACCTTATTCGGTATGGAAGCTCAATTTTCAATGCACTGGGAAAAGACGCTAGGCGATAAATTCCTCAAACTCACTTTCCAAAACCGATTTAAAGACCAAAATTGGACCGAGCGGGTAATGAATGCTCAGGGGTATTACAACACCGTAACCGGCAAGGGCCAATGGTTCGACAGCCGCGGACAAAATCTCCCTTTATTATTAGAAATTGACAAAAAAACCCTCAAAGTCTTTTGGGGCGATGAGAGCACCGAGCAGGGAAAGACTATCTATGTCATTGTCGGTAAAAAAATGGCTGTAGAAGATTATGTGATGAAGGATGGAATGCTGAATCCGTTCGGAAAGGCGGAATACGTAAAAGTTGAATAGTGAAATTTCTTACTAATAGAAGTTTTCCACTTTCAACTTTCAACTTCCAACTTCCAACTTCCATCCTGACGCCTCTTTACTATCCGGTCAGGATCTACGATTTTCCACTTTCAACTCTCAATTTTCCACTTTCCATCCTGACGCCTCTTTACTATCCGGTCAGGATCTACGATTTTCAACTTTTTACCCTCAACCCCTCTCGATACAAATCCGCTTCACTTTGTTCCGCGCCTTCACTCGAGGTGACAAACAGAATATCTCTTCGTTCAGGATCTACGATTTTCCATTTTCCATTATCAATTATCAATTAAAAAAGCCCTCCCCTTCTTAGTGAAAGGAAAGGCTATAACTATCCGTTTGTGCCCCAAGACACGGACGCTATGCTGGAATCAGGCCGGAAAAATGGCGAGTATGATCATTAAGAGCATAAAGGAAATGTATACACATCCCAGTACAACAAAAATATCTATCAATGTAAATTTCCTGTGTTTTTTCATGGTTTTATCACTTGAAGGGCTTCCTAATCAAAGGAGAAACCCGTAGATAGTCTGAAAATAAATGCATAAAGTGCAATCAGAAATAAGGCGAAACAGAACCAGGCAAAAGCTTGAAAGTACTTTTTGAGGATTAAGTTTCCGATGTTTCTAAAAGCCTCCAAATAAATTTCTTTAATGAGTAGTATTTTTTTCATAGTCGTGAGATTTGAGTAGAATTGTTAGTATGAGACCAAAATGCAATAAATCGTTCTAATTCACAGAGAATTTAGGCCAAGAATCCCCATTTTCGACAAAGTGCATTTCGTCGACCAGATACCGTAAATTGGTGCGTTTCAAAGAAAATTTTAAGGAAATAACGCAACTGACGAAAGGAAGGATTTGATCGATAAAAAACCCTGAACCAGAGCAGAGCTCGGTACAGGGTTTTCACACTAATATAAATCATGTGTTTAGACTGCCGTAAACCAGAGCGTAGCACGGTTTACGGCTTGTAATGAACCGCGCTGTGCTCTGTATTACTGCTTGTTATAAACCGAGCTCTGCTCTGGTTCATTGAAGAAATATATACAAAAACGCAAGTGTTGCGATTAGGTAGAGTCCGGCCAAAAGCCGGTCGTATTCATTGATCAAAAAATATCCGAGCCTTCTCAGGCTTTGTGCTAGAGCATTCATTGTCTGAAAAGTTTGAGTTAATAATTATTTGAACGGGTTTCTACTAATCAAAAGCGAAGCCAGTAGCAACCCTGAAGATAAAGGCGTAAAGTGTAATCAAGAACAGCGTAAAGCTAAACCAGGCGAATGCCTTGATCGAGTTCTTGACAATATAATGGCCCAGGTTTCTAAAACCTTCAATATAAATTTCTTTAATGAGTATAAATGTTTTCATAGCAATAGTTTTCTCTTATGACTTCAAAGCTCGTTCCAAGGTTTATTTTAGCATTGCTTTTTTAGATGAATGAACCAAAACTTGGGTAAAGTGGTAAGAATTGTTGTCAAAAGCCACACCGTTGTTGTCTAACCAAATTGCTTCGATTAGTTGAACGGTAGGCTCTTTTCGATAAGGTGCACCGGCCCGTCAAAGTAGTTCTCAAAAATTACGATCCACGGGAGGCCAAACTGTCCAAATCCCACGAGCTTCAAATATGAAGATTATGTCGTATTTTCATTCCTGGTGAAGAAACTCCTAATCGACACAGATCCCGGTATTGACGATGGCCTGGCTCTCCAATTTGTGCTGGCCTCGCCAGAATTTGAAGTGCTTGGCTTTACTACTGTTTATGGCAATACCGATGTTGATCTGGCAACTGTAAATACTCTTCGTTTACTGGAACTTTCAAAAAAAGAAGATATCCCGGTAGCCAAGGGTGCTGCAAAACCCTGGCAAGGACCATTTAAAGGAGGAGTACCACATATTCATGG
>JBPCUI010000185.1:0-3221 GCA_051011235.1 Flavobacteriaceae bacterium | reverse complement strand
GTCAATTCGAGTGATGCTGCGAAACGAAGCGGAGCAGCATTGTATCGAGAAGTAGTACTCAGTTTCCAGTTGCAGTTTGCAGTCTACTATCTGCTACTGCTCACTGCTACTGCCGACTGCCAACTTTAAACCAGAAACCCAAAATACCAAACATACACATGTATCTCAACTGCCACACATACTACAGCCTCCGCTTTGGAACTTTTTCCGAACTCGACCTGCTGGAGCTCGCCCAACGGAATGGAGTCACCCAACTGGCGCTGACAGATATCAACAATACTTCAGCCGGACTCAACTTTGTTCGAAAAGCTCCCGAGTACGGGGTACGACCGATACTGGGGATCGACTTCCGCAATGGCACCGACCCTTGCTTTGTGGGGATCGCACGTAACAATGCCGGCTACCAGGAACTGAATACGTTCTTATCCAAACATCTGCACGCCGAAAAAGCTTTTGCCAAAAAAGCCCCGGCATTTAAAAACGCCTATGTGATCTACCCCTTTGAAAAAGCGGTACTCAACCGGCGAAAAAAGTTCGCTGAACACGAATTCATAGGCATCTCCCTGGCCGACCTCCGCCGGCTGCCCTTTTCCCGCTTTGTGGAATACAAGCAAAAACTGCTGGTCCTCCAGCCGGTCACTTTCAGGCAAAAACGCGACTTTAATGCTCACCGCCTGCTGCGGGCTGTAGACCTGAACATCCTGCTCAGCAAGCTGCCGCCAGAAGAGCAGGGCGACCCCGAAGAGAAGATGTACCCTGTAAAAAACCTGGCAGAAGCCTTTTCCGAATACCCCTTTATCCTGGAGAACACGGAAAAACTAATGGCCCGCTGTTCTATCCGTTTTGATTTCTCCAAAAACCGAAAACCCCAGAACCTGGAAACCTATACAGGCAAGCGGGAAGAAGACGAGACCTTGCTTTTACAACTCTGTGAGGAAGGGCTGCCCTACCGCTACCCGGAGGCCAATGAGGCCATTTATGGCCGACTCAAAAAAGAGCTCGACCTGATCCGTGAAAAAGGCTTTGTCTCCTATTTCCTCATCAACTGGGACATCGTCTCTGAAGCCAGAAAGCGCGGTTTTTTCTATGTGGGCCGGGGCAGCGGGGCCAACAGCATTGTAGCGTACTTGCTGCGGATCACCGATGTAGACCCCATTGAGCTCGACCTCTACTTCGAACGCTTTATCAATTTATTCCGGGCCAACCCGCCCGACTTCGACATTGATTTTTCATGGCGCGACCGGGAAGAGATCACCCAGTACATTTTTGACCGTTTTGAGCATGTGAGCCTGCTGGGTACTTATGTGACCTTTAAAGAAAGGGGTGTGGTTCGCGAACTCGGAAAAGTTTTTGGCCTGCCCAAGGCAGAGATCGATTTTCTCTGTACCGGTCACTACCGGCTTGAAGACCTGGACCAGATGAGCAGGCTGGTTTTGAAATACGGCAGCTGGATCAAAGGCCTGCCCAATTATCTCAGCATCCACGCCGGGGGTATCCTGATCACCGCCAAACCCATCCACTATTTCTCGGCTACCCATTTGCCGCCCAAAGGGTTTCAGACCACCATGTTCGATATGATCGTAGCCGAAGACGTGGGCCTCTATAAATTTGACATCCTGGGCCAGCGCGGTCTGGCCAAGATCAAAGAGACTTTGCAGATCCTGGCACTGAACAACCCGGAGGCTTACAAGGAAGTGGATATTCACAATATCAAACGCTTTAAGGAAGATTCCAGGGTGAATGAGATGATCAAAAGGGCGCAGTGTATGGGTTGTTTCTATGTGGAGTCGCCCGCCATGCGGATGCTGCTGCGAAAACTGGAAGTAGATAATTATTTAGGCCTGGTGGCGGCGAGTTCCATTATCCGTCCAGGGGTGGCCAAGAGCGGGATGATGCGGGAGTATATTTTGCGGCACCGGACCCCGGGCAGGGCCGAGGAGTTAGCCCACCCGGTAATGCTGGAGATCATGCCGGATACCTATGGGGTGATGGTCTACCAGGAAGATGTGATAAAAGTGGCCCACTATTTTGCAGGCTTGGACCTGGGAGAAGCCGATGTACTCAGGCGGGGGATGAGCGGCAAGTTCCGTTCCCGGGAGGAGTTCCAAAAGGTAAAGGACAAGTTTCTGGACAACTGTTTTAAAAAGGGCTATGAGGAAAAGCTGATCTCTGAGATCTGGCACCAGGTGGCCAGTTTTGCGGGCTATGCCTTTGCCAAGGGACACAGCGCTTCCTATGCGGTGGAGAGCTACCAGAGTTTGTTTCTGCGGGCCTACTTCCCGTTGGAATACATGGTGGCGGTGCTGAACAACGGCGGCGGGTTTTACAGGTCTGAGTTCTATGTGCACGAAGCACGGATGTTGGGGGCAAACATCTACGCGCCCTGTGTGAACCGGAGCTATGCGGTAAACTGCATTTACGGCAAGGATATTTTTTTGGGCTTTATGTATTTAAAAGAACTGGAAAGCCGGGTGATGGACCGTGTCTTGAAAGCGCGGAAACAGGATGGTCCGTTCAGATCATTAGAGGACTTTTTGGATAGAGTAGTGATCTCCATTGAGCAGCTGAGTATTTTGATCCGTATCAACGCCTTCCGTTTTACCAGGGTGAACAAGCACGAGCTCTTATGGCAGGCCCATCTGTTTTTATCAAAAGGTAAGATCGACGAGCACCCCAGACTCTTCCCACCCCAGCACCAGGATTTTAAGATCCCGAGGCTTCATACCACGGATCTGGAAACCGCCTTTACCCAGCTTGAGTTGCTGGGCTTCTGTTTGTGCAGTCCTTTTGAGATCTTAAAGGAACCGCCAAAGAACGAACACGGTGCCAAAGATCTACAACACTTCTTAGGTCGTAACATCGATATTTATGGCTATTTAGTCACGGTAAAAAATACGAACACCCACGACAACCGCCGCATGCACTTCGCGACCTTTGTAGACCAGCAGGGCGAGGTCTTTGATACGGTTTTATTCCCGCCGGTAGCGGCAAAATACTTCTTTAGAGGTAAAGGGATTTATAGGTGTTATGGAAAGGTGGTTAGTGAGTTCGGGTTTTTGAGCATTGAGGTAATAAAAATGCAGAAAGAAGACCTGATACAGGATCCAAGGTATTCTGAAATGAAGACGGCCAGTAGGACGAAAATGTTGGAGAGTAAGAAGAAGAAAGCGGAAAAGAAAAGGATTTTGAACCGAAGTAGAGATCCAAAGGAATGTATTCAT
>JBPCUI010000184.1:0-3715 GCA_051011235.1 Flavobacteriaceae bacterium | reverse complement strand
AGAAATATCCTTTACTTTGTATGGCTCGTACGTGAGTGTTTTTGTTCGCATTGCTTTTTATTTTATACTTTTCGGAAATAAATCCATTCAATTTTCCGAAATGCAAAGATACGGAATACCTAAATTTTTCTATGCCTCTTTATCAAACAATTAGCGTATCGGAATCTACCCGTATCTATGTCTGGAAAGTGCAGGAATCGGAACACGAACTCGCTGAAAATACAATCCTGACAGAGAATAGTAAAATCCGTGTATCGGGAATGCGATCCGAGATTCATCGCAGAGGATATTTAAGCATTAGACATCTTTTAGCAGAAGTAGGTTGTACAGATAATGACCTTTATTACGATGATGTAGGGAAACCACATTTAAAGGACGATTCCTATATTTCTATTACCCATTCCGGGATTTTTACCGGGATTATTGTCAGCAGTGAAAAGGAAGTAGGAATAGATATAGAAAAACAACGAGAGAAGATAATTCCAATTGCACATAAATTCACGCCGATTGACGAGTATAGTTCTATAACGGATCCACTCGACCTAATCCGGAAATTAACCATTGTTTGGGGAGCCAAAGAGTCACTCTACAAAATATACGCTACTCCGGGCCTGAGTTTTAAAGATCACATCCACATCCATGATTTCGGATTAGATGAACGTGCTACTGGCGGGAAGATTAGTTTTTATGGGAAGCGCAGTTCGTATGACATTGAGTTCCTTGAATTTGAAGGCTATACCTGTGTATATGCAATAAAGATTGCCGATGAGTAGTGTTCTGGACTGGTTTTTCTCGCAATATGATGAGGTACCATTCTATCTCGTTTCACTAGAAGTAGTTGGAGTAATCTTCGGCTTCTTAAGTGTTTGGTATGCCAAGAAAGAAAACATTCTTGTATATCCAACAGGAATCATCAGCACTGGAATATTTGTCTATGTCTTAGGGGTCTACGGCTTGTTAGGGGATATGCTCATCAATGCCTACTATCTGGGTATGAGTATTTATGGATGGTATATTTGGACTCGAAAAATTGACGCCACTCATTTCATTCCTATAACCAGGATGAATTCGAAAGAATACCGATGGAGCTGGGCATTATTTTTTGGTTCCATCTTGTTTACTGTAGCCGTATATGCAGGTTTTGATAAATTCAATGTATGGACAGCTTATGTAGATACGTTTACCACGGCCATTTTTTTTGTAGCCATGTGGTTGATGGCCCGTAAGAAATTTGAACACTGGATCTTTTGGATCATCGCTGATATTATTTCAATCCCGCTCTATTTGTACAAAGGACTTATATTTACGGCGTTCCAATACCTGGTATTCACCTTAATAGCTATTGCCGGATATAAAGCATGGAAAAAGCTTATAAACAAAAGCCCACAGACCTTGTTAAAGTAGTTTTATTTGGGCCCGAATCAACGGGAAAGACAACCTTGGCCCAGGAACTGGCAAAGCACTACGATACTTCATGGGTTCCGGAATATGCGAGGGAGTACTTGCAAAATAAATGGGATCACGAAAAGAAAATATGTGAGCTGTCAGACCTTCTACCTATTGCCAAAGGACAAATGCGCATTGAAAACTCAATGAGTGAGCAGGCAGATCAACTACTTATTTGCGATACAGATCTTTTGGAAACTAAGGTTTATTCTGAAATTTACTTCGATGAGTACTGTGATCCCGTTTTGGAACGCTATGCTTTAGAGAACACATACGACCTTTACTTGCTGACGAACATTGATATTCCATGGGAAAATGACGATTTAAGAGACAGGCCTTTTGAACGAGAAGTTATCTTTGAAAAATTTAAAGCTACGCTGGTAAAATATGGAAGGAATTTTGTTATTTTAAAGGGAGATAGAAATCAGCGCTTAAACCAGGCCACTATATTGATTAACCAACACCTAAACCGTTAATGAAGGAGCTATCGGCAAAAGAACTTCAGCAAATATCTGAACATGGACTTTCCAGGGAACAGTTGTTCCAGCAATTGGAAATCTTCAGAAATGGGATTCCCTATGTTCAGTTAGAGCGGCCGGCCACCTTGCTAAATGGAATTTTGAATTTCACGGTTCAACAAGAGAAGGAACGAATTGATACTTTTGATAAAAGTCTTAAGAAAATTCATGTAACCAAGTTCGTCCCTGCTTCCGGTGCTGCCACCCGAATGTTTAAATCACTTTTCTCTTTTCTTGAGGAATATAAACCCTACAGGGATTCTATTGATTCCTTTGCGGAAAGAAGTGGTGACACTAATCTTAAAGAGCTGTTTGAGAATCATGGATTACTGCCCTTCAATGACGAATTAGAGTCCATTGATGTAGAAATGGATAATTCAGAATCTGACATTTTTTTCGAACGGATAAAGGCTATGCTGGATCCGGAAGAAATGGATTTTGCTTCCTATCCGAAAGGCCTGTTGCCTTTTCACAAATACAATGATCACGTTGCTACGGCATTTGAAGAACATTTGAAAGAGGGGATGATGTATGCCAGATCGGGAGATGAGGTCGACATACATTTCACTATATCTGCTCAGCACCTCGAGAAATTTCGCTCTGCTTTTAAATTGGCAGAAGTGCGCTTGAGCGAAGCGGATAAAGTAAATTTTAATATTTCATACTCCTACCAACGCCCCAGCACAGATACTGTAGCTGTTTCCTTAGATAATGAGCCTTTTAAAAATAATGATGGCAGCCTTTTATTCCGCCCTGGAGGTCACGGTGCACTTATTGAAAATCTAGATGAATTGGATGCAGATATCATCTTTATAAAAAATATTGACAATGTTGTAGTACCCGGACTGGCAGAAGAAGTAACCAAATACAAAAAGATTCTTGCGGGTCATTTGCTTACCGTACAAAAAAAGACCTTTGAATATGCTAAGTTGATTGATGATGAGGATCTGAATGGAGATCAGATGCAAGAGATTAAAACCTTTCTGGAAGAGGAACTCAACGTTAGATTCCTGGACAAATATTATGGTTTTAGTATCGCTGAACAGATAGAGATCCTGAAAGATAAAATAAACAGACCCATACGCGTGTGCGGTATGGTTAAGAATGAAGGGGAACCTGGCGGCGGACCTTTTTGGATTAAAGATCAATACCAACACGTTTCACTACAAATCATTGAATCTGCACAAGTAAATAGTAATCACCCTGAACAAATGAAAATCTTTCAAAAATCAACTCACTTTAATCCGGTTGATATTGTTTGTGGCGTCAAGGATTATAAAGGAGACAAATTCAAACTGGTTAATTATGTAGATCCTAACATGGGATTTATTACAGAAAAGACACAAAACGGCCGGGAACTCAAAGCCCTTGAGCTACCTGGCTTATGGAATGGCGCAATGGCCTTTTGGAATACCATATTTGTAGAAGTGCCGCTGGAAACCTTCAATCCGGTTAAAACGGTAAATGACTTATTAAGACCCTCCCATCAGGTAGGCTAGAACTCCAGAAAATAGCTATCCGGCTATAATTATCATTTTAAATATACATTTTTTATTTTTTTAAATAGCTGAATTACAGTTAGTTGAAAAATATTTCACTTTTTTTGTGACGAAAAAGTGACTTATTAAAAAACCCTGTGTCTTATATAGTGAAGTCAGGAAAGAACGACCAAAGCTTTCCAGGCAGAACGAAAGAAAATGGATGAAAAGATAATATTAGGATTCTTGATCCTCGCAAGTATAACAGTTTTT
>JBPCUI010000183.1:0-4113 GCA_051011235.1 Flavobacteriaceae bacterium | reverse complement strand
CCAAAAAAAACCGGGTAAACTCCTGGGAGTTTTATGAAGCCGCAATTGACGAAGTAGATGAGGCGGCTCAGCTGGCTTCAAAGGCCTTCGAGACTTACAGGAATTTTTCAGGCCAGCGCAAAGCCGAATTTTTAATCGCTATTGCTGAAGAGATAGAAAACCTTGGAGATGAACTTCTTGAAACCTTCGTCACCGAATCCGGCTTACCGAAGGGCAGAGCGGAGGGCGAACGCGGACGTACCATCTTTCAACTCCGCTCCATGGCCGAACTATTGATGGAAGGTTCCTGGGTGGAAGCAATAATCGACACCGCCGTACCGGACCGCAAACCGATACCCAAACCGGATCTAAGAAAAATGCTGATACCTATTGGCCCAATCGTCGTTTTTGGGTCGAGTAATTTTCCTTTGGCCTATTCCACTGCCGGAGGGGACACCGCCACGGCATTTGCCGCCGGATGTCCTGTTATCGTAAAATCGCATCCCATGCACGCTGCTACTGGCGAGTTGGTGGCTTCTGCTATTGTAAAGGCCGCCATGCGAACCGAGATGCCGGACGGGGTCTTTTCTAATCTGAATAGCGGAGGGATTGAAGTGGGTCAGCAATTGGTCTCCCACCCTTCAATAAAAGGAGTGGGTTTTACGGGTAGTATTGCAGGGGGTACCGCGTTATATAGGCTGGCCGCTGGGCGGGAAGAACCAATCCCGGTATTTGCTGAGATGGGCAGCATTAACCCTGTGATAATTTTGCCCTCGGCACTCAAAAAAGAAACAGGTCGCTGGGCACAGGCTTATGCTGAATCCATCACACTGGGCACAGGACAGTTTTGCACCAATCCCGGACTTATCCTGGGTTTTAAGTCTCCTTCACTCAATAATTTTATAGCCGCTCTGGGCGATCAATTACTAAAAACCAAACCCGGCCTGATGTTGCATCCCAGGATCTATGAGAATTATGAACACGGAAAAGAGATGCTTTCAGACGAAGAAGGTATCTCGGTGATCGCCGACTACAATAAAAAGGTGGATGCCAATTACGCCCAACAATTATTATTGTCGGTTGAAGGAAAGTTCTTTAAGCATAACCCCCGTCTTCACAAGGAAGTGTTCGGCCCTTTCTCAATGGTTGTACAATGTGATAATCGCACCGAAATGCGGCGGATCCTAAAACGGATGGAGGGGCAACTTACCGGCACCGTATTGGGCGATCCTAAAGAAATGAAAGAGTATGCCGATGTATTGGAGGCATTGAGAGGCCGTGTGGGGCGTATCATTCACAACGGTGTACCAACCGGTGTAGAAGTTTGCCCGGCCATGCAGCATGGTGGTCCATTTCCGGCTTCGACGGATGCACGCTTCGGGGCAGTGGGCGCATCCGCCATCAGGCGTTGGGTGAGGCCGGTTTCGTACCAGGATTGGCCATTAGATTTATTGCCGGACGCTCTAAAAGATAAGAACCCGCTCGGTATACTCAGAATGGTGAACGGTTCTTATTCGAATTCTCCTATTTATTAGTTTACTTTGCCGCTATGGCAACTCATGTCTTCAGATGTATTGATGCTCATACCTGTGGCAACCCGGTGCGGGTGGTAGCCGAGGGTGGTCCGTATTTAGAGGGGGCCAATATGAGCGAAAAGCGACAGCATTTCTTAAAGGAGTACGACTGGATTCGCCGTGGGCTTATGTTTGAACCCCGGGGCCATGACATGATGAGTGGAAGTATTTTTTATCCGCCATCGAAGCCTGAAAACGATTTGGGCATTTTGTTTATCGAAACCAGCGGTTGTCTGCCCATGTGCGGCCATGGAACCATCGGTTCTATTACCATCGGGATCGAAGAGGGTCTGATTCGACCTCAAATTCCAGGCTCGGTCCGAATGGAAACACCCGCGGGTCTCGTAATTGTTGAATATCACCAAGAAAACAACAAGGTGCATTGGGTGAAATTTACCAATGTACCCTCTTATCTGGCTGCGGAAAACCTGATGGTTGAAAGCAGTGAACTGGGGTCTTTGTCAGTGGATGTGGCCTATGGTGGAAATTTCTACGCCATTGTGGATTCCCAGGAAAACTACAACTCTATGGCTGGGTTTACTGCGGATGACCTGATTAGAATGGGTCGGGAAATTCGTCAACGCATCAACCAGAAATATGTCGATAAATTTATCCACCCAATTGATCCTACAATTCGGGACCTAAGTCATGTACTATGGACAGGTTTGCCGACTGAGGGAGTTACAGCAAAAAGCGCAGTTTTTTATGGAGATAAAGCCATTGACCGTTCACCTTGTGGGACAGGGACCTCAGCTCGGATGGCGCAGTGGCATGCCAAAGGAAAACTAGAAGTGGGCGATGAATTTATACATGAAAGTATTATCGGGTCGCGCTTTACAGGTAAAGTAGAATCAGAAACCAACCTGGGCGATAACAAAGCAATTATACCGAGTATTAAAGGTTGGGCAAAAATTTATGGGCAGAATACGATCACTATTGACGAAAGCGATCCCTTCGCTCACGGGTTCCAGGTACTGTAGAATATGAGTAAAAATATAGTCATTATCGGCGGAGGGATTGTGGGATTAAGCACCGCCTATTTTTTGAATAAAAGCGGGCATCAGGTAACAGTGATCGAGAAATCAGACTTCTCTCACGGTGCCTCTTTCGTGAATGCGGGTTACATTACCCCCAGTCATATTATTCCGCTTGCTGCACCAGGTATGATGACCAAAGGACTCAAATGGATGTTCAATTCTGCCTCTCCTTTTTATATGAAGCCGAGATTGGATCCGGAATTTCTTCGGTGGGCCTGGTATTTTAAAAGGGCCTCTACTAAATCAAAAGTAGAAAAGGCCATTCCCGTGATCAAGGACATCAATATATTAAGCAGGGGTCTTTTTGAAGACATAAAAGCTTCAGACGACCTCGGGCAATTCCACCTGGAACGAAAAGGCTTATTAATGCTCTATAAAACTGATAAAGCCGGAGCTGAGGAAATGGAGGTAGCCGAAAAAGCTAAATTCATCGGGCTTGAAGTAAAGACCTTAAATCTCGCACAGCTAAAAAATCTTGAACCCGAGATCGAACTCGATGTCGCCGGAGCCATCCACTACGAATGCGACGGGCACACCACACCCACGGAGTTTATGCCTAAAATGCTGGCCTATTTAAAAAAGGCAGGGGTAAGGTTGCAGATCAACGAGGAAGTAAAGAGTATTGCAGTATTGGGTAAGGCGATCCAAAATGTGGTTACAGATTTAGATGAATACAAGGCCGATGAAGTGGTATTGGCTGCCGGGAGTTGGACGGGCAAGTTGGCAAAGCAATTAGATTTGAATATCCCGCTGCAGGCAGGCAAAGGGTATCGTATCAATGTGGAACGCAACACCGGAATACAGTATCCGGCTGTGCTGATGGAGGCCAAGGTGGCAGTGACCCCTATGATGGGATTTACCCGGTTCGCTGGCACCATGGAGTTTTCCGGCATCAACCAAAATATCAGGAAGGAGCGGGTGGAGGCAATTGCCAATGCAGCCCAACGGTATTACACCGGTCTCGAGATTAAAGCCGAAGAAAAGGCAGACGCAAAAAGTGGTTTGCGTCCTGTAAGCCCGGATGGATTACCCTATATCGGACGAAGTGAAAAATACGCCAATCTGAGCTTTGCCACAGGTCATGCGATGATGGGTTGGAGTTTAGGTCCGGCCACCGGGAAGCTGATTTCGGAAGTGATTGATGGGGTCAAAACCTCGATGGACATAGGTTCATTTAGTCCTGATAGAAGGTTTTGATTGAGTGAAAAGTGAATAGATGGGAGTCGGAAGACTGAAGTAGGAAGTATTGCGAATACAATCCGCTTTCTTGCTTCTTCGGACTTTAGCTCAGACTTCAATCTTAAAATAATTAATATTAATGACCCTCAGTAGCAAGTTCAATAGACTGTCCAAATCCCGGACCTTTATATTCGGCACAGTACTGTTGTTCCTTGCCTTCGCCATGGCCACCGCAATTTTCTCAAAACAAAGTTCCGTGACACCGGATATCCCATTCGGAAAAGTGCTCGTCTGGCAAATGATCCTTTGGATTCCATTGGTGCTCGTGTTGCCTGCCTTTCGAT
>JBPCUI010000182.1:0-3459 GCA_051011235.1 Flavobacteriaceae bacterium | reverse complement strand
CTTATAAAGCTCTTTCATCCTCGGGTGTACTTTGATGTTGTTACTGGTCATCACCTGGCCAGTCTCTGTATTCTTCATCGGATAGAGATATACAATTAACTCTTTGAAAAAGAGCTTCCCGAAAGCTTCCAAAATACCACCACTTAAATGCCTGTAGTATTTCTCATCGAAAACATCGATTAGATTGTTAACACCCATGGTCAGGGCTATTTTCGCCTTTGTGTAATTGTTAAAATATTCTACCAATTTAAAGTACTCCTGAAATTTCGAGATCATTACAGTATAACCAAGATTGCAGAGTAATTCTGCACGGGCCATAAAATCTTGTTCGTCTATCTCACCGGAGTCCGCCCTGAGGTTAGATAAAGTAATTTCGAAAATTACTATCGTATTATCTTCCTCCACATTGGGATCGCGAATGAATATCTCGTAAGATTTCTCGAACATATCCATGTTGACCTTGGTTACCGGCCTGAAGCTACCTCTGAGGGCAAGAATATTTTTTTTATAAAGTTCTGTCGCCGGAAGTAGATTGTTACCGTCGGGACCGAACATGACCGCATCGGTCATATCATTCCGGATAAGTTGCAGGCTCTTTAAGCGGTTGTCTACATCCTTGAAATTAGGCCCGGAAAAGTTAATCATATCAACTTCTATAGTATCGCGGTCTATATGATCATATAAGTACTTTAAAAGCTTTCGAGGCTTGTTGTACTTATAAAAAGCCCCGTAAATAAGGTTAACACCAACTATTCCCAGGGTTTCTTGTTGAAGTCGGGCCTCGTTCTGTTTAAATCTTACATGCAGAATGATCTCATCGAATTCTTTCTGCTTTGGATCCAACTGGAAGCGAATGCCTACCCATCCATGACCTTTATATCGTTTAGAAAAGTCAATAGTTGCAACTGTATTGGCATAGGTAAAAAATAAACGATCCGGGTGTTCTTCCCTGTTTATACGCTGCATCATGAGATTCATCTCGTGCTCCAGCATGGTCTTCAATCTGCCTTGGCTAACGTAACGATTGTCTTTTTCTTTCCCATAAACGGCATCGCTAAAAGACTTGTCGTATGCACTCATTGCTTTGGCGATGGTACCTGACGCTCCACCAGATCTGAAGAAGTAACGAGCCGTTTCTTGTCCGGCACCTATTTCTGCGAAAGTGCCATAGATATCTGGGTTCAGATTAATTCTAAGGGCTTTAGCCTTAAGCGAAGGGATATTTTCAAATGCAGATTCCTTATTGAGTACGGAGGCCATGAATCAACTCATTGATCAGACAAAGTTAAGATTATTGGGAAATCTATTAAATAAATATGTTATAAATTTGATTTAAATAGACGAGGGGTTGAAAATAACTTTTTTGGGCACCGGCACATCGCAAGGAATCCCCGTGATCGGGAGTAGTCATCCGGTCTGCAAAAGCACCAATCCCAAGGACAAAAGACTACGTGTTTCCGTACTCATTTCCTGGAAAGAATATAACTATGTTATCGATTGCGGTCCCGATTTCAGGCAGCAGATGCTGACCAATAATGTCAACCGTTTGGACGGGATTTTATTTACGCATGAGCACGCTGATCATACCGCCGGAATTGACGATATCAGACCCTACTTTTTCAGACAAGGGGATATACCGATTTACGCGCATGAAAGAGTGATCAAAACCCTGGAGAGAAGATTCGATTATATTTTTGCGGATAATAACCGGTATCCCGGTGCTCCGGCGGTTCAGGTCAACAGGGTGCAAAAAAATATACCCTTTAAAATAGGGGACAAAAAAGTGGTTCCTATTAACGCCTACCACAATCGATTGCAAGTCTTTGGATACCGCATTGAAAACTTCGCATATTTGACTGATGTAAAGACGGTAGATGATGAACAAATAGATAAAATGAAAGGTGTTAAAATACTGTCGGTAAATGCATTACGTATAGATCCACATCATTCGCACTTCAATCTTGAAGAGGCATTGGCCTTTATCGAGAAGGTTCAGCCTCAAAAGACCTATCTGACACATATTAGCCACTATCTTGGCTTTCATAACGAGGTAGAAAAAAAACTGCCTAAAAATGTACATTTGGCCTATGACAATTTAGTGGTCTCGGTAGCTTAAATAAAAGATATTTCTTTGCAATTGTTCTCGGGGATCATCGTTTTAATTTATTTTGGTTCGGCAGAATTACCAGATCACGCAATAAAGAACATAAAAACCCATTATGAAAAGTAATATTTATCTATACCTTTTTATATTCTTCGCCCTGATTGCTCTATACCTTGCGGTAAGCTCATGGAATAAGGAAAGAGCAACTGAGGTGAGGCTTGAGAAACAGAGATCTGAAATAAGGAATTTGCAGGATTCTGTACAGTCATCCCAGATCAGACTGCTGGACATGCAGTACTTTTCACTTGAAAATAACGATGACGCCCTGGCTTACTACGATCATCTTAATCTGCAGAATCCAACACTTTACATCAGCGACAAACTGCTTGAGACCAACGAGAAAAAGGGAGATAATCCGCTCGTTCCGTACGAAGGCATGGAAAATGATTTTAAGATCAACAAAATTAAGCTACTCAATCATAAATGGCTTATTGCCGATTTCTCCGATGGTAAGTACTGGGGTGAGCTCTTGATCAGGTATGAATTGAAAGATGATCTCAGCGTCGATTTTACACTCACAGACCACTTGTTGTACACCAGAAGTCACTAGATATTGGCTTCCAGCCATTTTTTAAAAGAATAAAAGTTTTGTGGGGAAACGCCATGTCCGGCGGGGAATTCTTCATAGATATGCTCAATTCCCAAACTTTTTAATTTAGGGGATACCCGTTGTGCCCATTCTGGTGGGATGACCTGGTCTACCTGACCGTGAGAAGCATATATCTTTAATTTTGAATGATCCTTGGCAGCGTAATCCTCCACAAGGATATTTTCATCGATATAACCGCTCAGAGCAATTACGTTCCTGAATTTGTCAGGGTAAGAAAGCGCAACAGCATAACTCAAAACAGTGCCTTGACTAAAGCCGAGCAGGTTTATATTATTTGGATTTAACCGATATGCCAGCACAGCTTCATCGATAAACTTTAAAATTAAATCACGCGAGGTACATGCCTGTTCAACATCACTCCATTTCCCGGAACTCGCCCCAAAATTTATGGCATACCAACAGTAGCCAAACGGTTGAAGTGCAAAAGGAGCCCTGGCCGAGATTATAAATAGCTCAGAGGGTAATTCCTCTGAAAAAGAATACAAATCTGCTTCGTCACTCCCGTATCCGTGAAAAAGAAAAAGTACTGTCGGATTGGTAACTGCATTGGATGCAGGTCTTACCAGGTGAGAAAGCGATAGGTTTTTGGTTTTCATTTGTAAGGCTATGGATTTTCAGTTTAGTGAGGCTCAATATTCTATTTTAATACCAGATCAGTCAAAGAACAAATTTACGGCTTATCACG
>JBPCUI010000181.1:0-2708 GCA_051011235.1 Flavobacteriaceae bacterium | reverse complement strand
CATATTTCGCCCGTCTTAACAATCCCAATGCTGTGGTAAATATGCAGGCAACTTAAGTCAAAGCGTTTAAAGGCAGCCTCCCTGATCTCATGAAATTTTAAGTTAGCCATTTCTTCATACGCAGAGTACTCAATAGCCTCAACCTTTTTTCCTTCAATTTCATCTGCTCGTACCTGTCCTAAAAATATATCGTGGGCACCAATCTGAGTTTTTGTTTGATGTTTAGCAATAGCCTCAGCTATAAATTCAGGAGTTATGGCCCCCTTTATAAATACGTTTTTGACCTTTGGTTTTTCCATAAGGAATTTTTATTTGGTACTAAGGTAAAGAAGATTTGGGAAATTGAAATCATCCCCATTGAGTACCATTTAAACCGCCAGCAATAAATTTTATATTTTACTCCAGAACTTCATATACAGTAAGTGGGGCAGCCTTATTTTTCATACTAATACTACCTACTTTTTTGCAGCGAAAAGATTCCTTAACCCCTTCATAGCAACTCTCGGAAATAATGATTTGGTTTTCTTTAGCAGCATCCTGTAAGCGGGCCGCGGTATTCACTGTATCTCCGATTACTGTATAATCCAACCTTTTTAAACTAGATGAACCAATGTTCCCGGAGACCATCTCGCCACTTTTGATGCCTATAGATACTTTCGGTGTATAATTCGAAATTCCTTCGGGGTCTGGAAGGTTACCGATTTTTTGACGTACAGCTAAAGCCGCATCAATTGCCCGATCTAAATGATATTCCCTTCTAAACACAGCCATAATGGCATCGCCAATAAACTTATCTACATATCCCTTTTGGGCAATAATCTCCTTCACCATCAAGTCGAAGTAGGTGTTGAGCATATTCACTACCACATCGGCAGGGGTACTCTCACTGATGGCCGTAAAACCGCAAACATCTATAAACATCACTGTGGCCTCTATATTTTCATTGGCCATAATCTTAGATTCGTATTCCTTGCTGCCCATAAAGTTTAGTACGTTTTCATCGACATACATTTTTAAAATATTATTCTCACGAACAGCTTTTAGTGTTTCTTGCAGTTGCCGTACATGTTTTAGGGTCTTTTCCATGGTAATGGTAAGGTCCTCAAAATTGATGGGCTTGGTAATAAAATCATACGCTCCACGATTCATAGCCGTACGGATGTTCTCCATATCTCCATAGGCCGAAACCATCACTGATTTTAATAATGGGTTTAATTCGTTGATTTTGGTCAATAAGGTAAGCCCGTCCATTTCGGGCATATTAATGTCACTCAGTACCAGGTCCATATTGGGATGGGTGTTGAGTTTCTCCAGGGCATCTATCCCATTGATGGCAAAGACAAATTCGTATTCGTTTTGTCTTATTTGTTTCCGGAATTTTTGTTTGATTAGGACTTCCAGATCGGTCTCATCATCTACCACCAATATTTTAGCCATCACAGTATTGCTTTTAATTTTTCCTTTAAGATACCAAATTCTACCGGTTTAGTAAGGAAATCATCCGCCCCCAGTTTCATGGCCGTATCATAGTTTTCCTGGTCACCATATGCTGTGATCATCATAACCACCGGCGGGGGCTTTAGAAATTTCTTTTTTATTTGTTCCAGAAGCTCTAAGCCACTCATGCCCGGCATGTTAATATCTGACAGGATTAGGACGGCCTCATGATTGTGCTCACTCAAATAAGTTAGTGCCTCTTCCCCGGAAAAGGCAAAGACAAAATTAAGTTCGTTATTCCGGATCTCTTTGCGAAACCGCTGCTGAAATAGCAATTGCACGTCCCGTTCGTCGTCTACTACTAATATTTTCATAGTGTATTAGATTAGATATGTTGATTTTTGCTTATGTTTTTCATACGATTAACTGATCTATGATTTTGGCAATGAAATAGTGAATGTTGTTCCTTTATCTATTTCAGATTCCACAGCTAACTTGCCGCCATGCCCCTTCGTAACGATATCATAACTCATGCTCAGACCCAGACCGGTTCCCTGCCCTGTAGGTTTGGTTGTGAAAAAAGGCTGGAAGATCTTTTTCTTGACCGAATCGGGAATACCGTTACCATTGTCCTGCACGGAAATAATTACTTTATTACTTTCTTTTTTCGTAGATACCGTTACCGTTGGCTCATAATCCTTTAGATCGAGTTTCCTCCGTTCATTGACGGCATAGAATGCATTCGTGATTAAATTCAAAATCACTCTTCCAATGTCTTGCGGAATGACATTCACTTTACCAATGCCTTTATCAAAATTAGTATCAAACTTTGCATTAAAGCTCTTGTCTTTGGCACGTAGGCCATGATAAGCCAGGCGCAGATATTCATCGGCTAATGCATTGATATCTGTGGGTTCTTTTATTCCGCTATTGCTGCGGCTGTGTTGCAGCATGCCCTTCACGATAGCATCTGCGCGTTTGCCATGGTGTGAGATCTTCTCCAGATTTTGGTCGATAACTGTCAGCAGCTCAGATTCCAATTTCTCATCCTTTAATTTAACATTCTTGGACTTCTCATCTTTTAATTCTTCTATGAGCTCACGGTTTACTTCAGAAAAATTATTGACAAAGTTCAGAGGATTTTGGATTTCGTGGGCGATACCGGCTGTAAGTTCCCCTAAACTGGCCATTTTTTCCGATTGAATCAGTTGTGTTTGAGTGGCTTTTAAGCTGGTGTAGGCTTTTTCAATTTCTTTAGCTTGTTCCAATTC
>JBPCUI010000180.1:0-3479 GCA_051011235.1 Flavobacteriaceae bacterium | reverse complement strand
TTGTAGTTCCTGGACTAAAGGATATGCAATAGAATCATCCTGTATCTTTCGCAACTTGATCTCTTTACCTAACCTGATAACCGCCATTTGCTCATCCTCGAGGTATACGGCATTATTTGTAAATTCTATAAATGGAGATGCGTCTGAGGCTATGAAAAATTCATCATCGCCAACTCCAATAGCCAATGGGCTACCGAGTTTAGCAACTACTATTTCATTGGGTTTGTTCTTATCAAATACAGCAATTGCATAAGCTCCAACTACTTGATTTAAAGCTATTTGTACAGCTTTTCCAAGCATAACCCCTTCTTTCTTCATCACCTCTTCAATAAGATTTATCAATACTTCAGTATCCGTATCTGAAGTGAAGGAATACCCCCTATTTTGTAATTCTTCTTTAATTGCACCATAGTTTTCTATGATCCCATTATGGATGATTACCAAATTCCCGGAATTAGAGTAATGCGGATGTGAATTAACGTCGTTTGGAACTCCGTGTGTAGCCCATCGTGTATGGCCAATACCTAAACTACCTTCAGTAGAAATAGTAGATTCTGCCTTGTTTTTCAGGTCTTCTACTTTTCCTTTAGTCTTGGAAAGGTTAATTCCTGAGCCATCATACAAAGCAATACCGGCGCTGTCATAGCCTCGGTATTCTAAGCGTTGTAATCCTTTAATAATGATAGGATAAGCCTCTCTATATCCTATGTATCCTACTATACCACACATATCTGTAATTATGTTCAGTCGGGGTTCACAAATTTACTAGAACAAACTGAATAGTCTTCTTTCAGCTAGATATATAACGAAAAAAGTTATCAGGGCGTATATTACAAGGGAATCAATTGGATTCGGTATACGAAATTTCGAGTTGAAGTTTCATAGGCTCTTCTATACCAGTCACATTATTGCCAAATAATACGGTCCCTAAAGGAGTAAGAGTATTACTTACCGGGAGGTTTTCATCCATCCCCATAGCTAATCTTGTGCTTAGTGCCCCGGCAAGGCGAATATCGGGAGTGCTGGTAAGTCCCAGGACAGCATTTACGGAGTCGCGGACAACTAGATTATTAATATGTTCTGTAAGCCGGACAGTATATTTTGTGCCCAGGCCTCCTTCAGTTTCAAGGAAACCATCATAATCCAGGAAAATCCCAAAGGGCGTGTCAGCCACGGATTGCTCATTGATGGCATTATAAATTGGTTGGACTGTCTCAGAATTATAAAGGTAAAGTCGCAGGGGTTCTTCATCCAGTTCAACACCTTGCATGGCTGTGCGATCTACATGAAAAATCAAATTAGCTTCATTAATAATCCAATTATTCGCTTTTATTTCTTCTATAATGGTAATACCGCTATTTTCCTCAAATAAATGTACTTCAGCATAGGATCCAGCTCCTCCTTTTAAATAGATCCGAGAAGCATTAGCTCCGGTATCCATTGCTCCGGCAATACCACCTGGATAGGCATCATTAATGTAAGTATTCACCGCATTGCTGTTAATTGGTAGTGCGTTTCCACCTGTGATCAGGCTTAAAACATACTCTTGTTCTTCTACAACAGGGTTACCCTCCTCTATTCGATCATATTCGTAAGTAATGGTAATATTTGCTCTGGTTAGATCGAATAAGATCAACAGGTCTTCCGCAGAAGGTGTCAGAGTTAAATGAATCCCCCTTAAAAAGTCTTCAAAATTGGATTGACTTAGTAATTCTGACTGCCCTTCAAGGTCAAGAAAATTTTCTTGAAAGAAAGTATTGTCAAGCGGAATTCGAATACCCGGTTGTAGTCTTGTCGGTACACCTTCACTTTCATCATCCTCTGTATCCGGATCATCTTCCGGGAAAATCAGAATCTCTTCATCATTGATGGTTAAATCCCCATCATATATTATTTCTCCAACAAAGGTTGGAGCAAATTCCTGTGTCGAATAGAATTCTTGTGATTCTTCGAAATTAGTATTTGGATCCTGATCACGTAAGAAGAATGTAGATCTTCCTACTTTAAGATTAAATTGTTGAGTTCGATCTCCATAAATACTATCCAGATCAATCCTATTAGGAAATCTTGAAACCGCAGTATCTTCATCCTCATCATCCGTTATCCCATCCCCATCCGTGTCAGAATCTAACGGATTCGTCATATTTATTCGCTCCTGGTTGTCTGTGACAGAGTCTCCATCCGTGTCACTGTTGGGATCTTCAGGATCAACATCCAGCACATCTGCTACCCCGTCACCATCTCTATCCCCGCTCGGATTTTGAAAATATGGAAGGTACAGAATTGCGGAAGTCACGCGTTCGTTTTCATCTATTGTCGAGGAATTATCATCTGTATCTGCATCATCTTCAACAGATTGTGAATAGATGCCAAAGGTAGGACTACCTTGTCCACCCTGAAGCGTCAATTGAGACGTAATTTGGGCTTCCGTTCTTCCATATACAGCGTCCTGATAAGCTCCTAGTTGATATATAGGCAACTTATTTGTCTGTACAGCTTCTATTTTTTTATTGAAGACAAAAACATCAAAATAGGCCTTATCGGTATTAAAAGGTTCCCCTCCGATTACCTCGGCACCAATTGTTGCCATTTCTTCTTCACAGGAAGAAAAGAGAAAAGTAAATCCTAAACCTAAAAGGAGTAGAACATGTGTTCTGTTCATGCGATGCATGGAGCTTAATTTAATACTTCGGTAGAATAAAAGTTAGAATAGGCATCCTCAAACTCTTTGAAAGAAACATAGGGTAATACCGGCTTCTTCATTTTCGCGGCATGATCTTTCACATCCTTTGGGACATCATCGGCTGCTAAAATAATAGCATCCGAAAAATCAATCGCAACTTTTAACAAATTATTAAATGTAGGCTCTGACAATGACTGAACCGAATCTTTGTCAATTCCATCAAAGGAAACTTTATTTATCATGTTTCCGTCCAATGCCCCTTCATATCCATTCCCATAAAGGGAAGTCACAATTTTACTATCGGCAAATAAGGGTTCATCCGCATAGTATTGTCTTAAATATAAAGGAAGTAATGAGGCCATCCATCCATGTACATGTACAATATCAGGAGACCAGTTTAGTTTTTTGACTGTTTCTACCACTCCTTTAGCAAAGAAAATGGCGCGTTCATCATTATCCGGAAACATAGCTCCATTCTCATCCGCAAAAGTGGCCTTACGTTTAAAATATTCCTCATTATCAATGAAGTATACCTGAATACGCTCCCGTGGTATAGATGCTACCTTGATGATCAAAGGCATATCCATATCATTGATCACGAGGTTCATTCCTGATAATCTGATTACCTCATGAAGTTGATGTCGTCTTTCGTTGATATTTCCATACCGCGGCATGAATATCCTGATCTGGCCACCATTACTGTTGACCATCCTAGGTGTTTCGTAAGACATTAAGGAAACTTCGTTCTCTGGTAAATAGGGCACTAATTCAGAAGATACAAACAATATCTTTTTAC
>JBPCUI010000179.1:0-20230 GCA_051011235.1 Flavobacteriaceae bacterium | reverse complement strand
ACCGCCAATACCGCGGCCATCCTCAGCAAAGGCCTTATCCAGCCCGGCTTGGCCGAGGGCGACTTATTTCCTTCAAGTTGCGTTCTAAAATTCTCAAAATCATCGACCTCAGAGAATTCAGAGGCCTTGAACATCCGAGCGTTTTCAATAATAGACACAAGCTCATTATAATCTTCACGTTGACGGAATTCTTTCATTTCCGCCTCAGTAAGACTATCGTTCAACCATTTTTCGACAAGGTAATTATTGTCCATAGTTTACGCTTCTTATCTAAATAACAACTAAGTGTACATTTTTCCTGATTATTTTATCTTAAATCCTTCAAGTGCCTTTTTTAGGGTATTAAATGCACTGTAGATCCTGTATTCAACAACTTTTCTGGTTACGCCCAACATAGTGGCAATTTCTTCGTGTTTCTTTCCCTCCACCTTGTTTAGTAAGAAGGCAACTCTTTGTTCTTCAGAGAGTTTGGAAAGGGCATCCTGGTATTTTTTCAAATATTCTTCGTGTTCCATTAAGAATTCCGGATTCTCGTTGGTATGCTTTCTTGGTTTTTCGTGCTGATATCTAAGGACTACTTTTTGATGTTTGATCTCATTTAGCATCATATTATTGGCAACTCTGTAGAGATAGGCCCTGGCGGAAGATGGAAGTACATTTTTGCAATTTTCCCAAAGCTTTATGAAAGCTTCCTGCGTTTTATCATTGGGATTTAATCTATCGCCGAATTTGTAATATAGGTAGTCGTGCAGTTCTTTCGCGTATTTATTGTAGATACCCGAAAACACATTCTGATCGCATATATCCTCCTGCAGTTCTTTGTTCAAGTTATAAGGTAAGGTTTTTTAAATGTAAAAATAATTTTCTTTTTAATATGTCAGGAGTTTTCCGATTTAAGTTGTTTTAGTAGTAAAATCTACAAATATCTAAATAAAACATTATGAAAAAGACCCTGAAATTATTAAGCACTGTGTTGATTGCCTCGGCACTTGTTCTGAGTTCATGTCGTTCCGAAGAATCAGAACTAATAGAGGCGCCGCAGAATGAATCGTTGGAAGCCAACTCAAGAGTGGCCAACTTGCTTCAACGAACCGCCCAGAATGATGGTTCTGAGGACAATATCATTGACAACGCCAGTTGTTTGGATATTGAACTGCCAGTTACTGTTAATGTAAATGGCCTGGAAATTATTGTAGACAGCGAACAAGACCTGCAACTAATAGAGGATATCTTTGATGAATTTGACGATGATGAGGATGAATTGGAAATCTTATTTCCCATCACTATCATTCTCGTCGATTTTACCGAGGTTACGATCAATAATTTTGATGAACTGGAAGACCTGGCCGAAGATTGCGCCGGAGAAAATGAAGATGACGATGATATAGAATGCGCTGATATACAATATCCCATTTCGGCGAGCATTTTTGATACCAACAACGAACTGGTGGGAACGCTCTCAATTGATGACGATGAAGAGCTCTACCTTTTTATTGATGACCTGGAAGACACCCAAATTGTCACTATTGGTTTCCCCATCGTGCTGGTCTTATCTGACGGAACTGAAGTAGAAGCTTCTAATCTGGACCAACTTGAGGATATCCTTGATAATGCCGAAGACGACTGTGATGAAGACGACGACAATGATTATAACGATGATGATTGTGACGACTGTAATACCGATCAATTGACCGATGTTTTAACCGGTTGTGACGATTGGTATGTGGATAAATTGGAACGAAATGATATGGACCTGGAAGATGAATATACCGGATTCTTCTTCAGTTTTACGGAAGCAGGAGACATTGAAGTGACTGACGGAGTTGATATTTTTCAGGGAAGTTGGGAGAGCAACGGCTCGGGCAATAATATAGTTGTGGCAATAAATGTTCCAGAGTTACCAGATTTTAATGATGAGTGGATCTTACATGAGATTGAGCAGGAAGGTGATGATAATCAGGTGGACCTACGCATGGGTGACGACCGATTGAGATTTGAAAGTGACTGTAACTAAAAAAGAGACAAGGGGGGTCTCTGTCTGCCCCCCCTTTTTTTTATAAATCATAAAATAATTCTTACAAAATATAACACTATGAAAAGTAAAATAAATTATCTAACCGCCTTGATGATTGTAGTAGTCCTTTCTGGTTGTACTTCAGATAATAGCGAAAATGGAGACCCTAATAATCTCAATGCACTAATACAGGAAGTCACAGATCTCGCTGTTTCCGGTAATTGGATTGTTAGCAGTTTTATAGATTCTGGAGTAGACGAGACAGATGATTTTAATGGTTATGAATTTTCCTTTAATGCCAATGGTTCGCTCCTGGCAGATAACGGTGTGACCCAAGTGGAAGGCAGTTGGTCTGTTACCGGAGATGACAGTAATGACGACAGCAGCGATGACAGTAGCAATGACGATGACAGTAGCAATGACGATGACAGCAGTGATGACCTCGATTTCAACATCTTTTTTGCCTCACCGGATAATTTTAATGAATTGAGCGAAGACTGGGATATTGTTTCCCTATCAAGTACCAAAATAGAACTCATTGATGTGAGTGGGGGAGATGGCGGTACTGACACGCTCACATTTGAGATGAACTAAACCTAATCGAAAGTTTCTAAACCGGAGTATCCCTACTCCTTGCCGGAAGCCTTCAATATTTTAAACGCAGCCCCAGATCCCTAATCTTTAGCATATCGGTTCCAATTCGTTATACAAAGTGAAGGAAGTCCCACACTGATGGCCAAAGATTGGGAAAAGCCCCGGCAACTGCCGGGGCTTTTTATTTCTTGATCTCAATGCGAAATATATGTACCGGAATATCTTTGTAGGTAGTGGTTTTGTCCAAAAGCATGCCATTTTTTAAAGCAACTTTTTGAGAAGGAATATTGTCTATATGAATGATTGATATTATGGATTCTCTGAATTGATGCTCCGTGGCGTATTTCCTGCAGCGGATCGCCGCCTCACTGGCATAGCCATTTTTCCAATGCTCGGGCAATATTGAATATCCGATTTCCAGCTCTTCTATTTCATCTACAGTTTGAATTAGAAGACCGCACATTCCTACCAATTTGCCGGTTTCCTTAGAGATTAGTGCGTTCAGGCCTCCTAAATTATTATCATATCTATAAAAAACTTTATCAAACCAGTTCTGACAAGCTATTCGCGGTTCCTGTAACTCTGTGGCAAAATACAGAGAACTAAGCGGCTCCTGATGAAATGGAAGCCAGGCATCAAAATCTGTTTTCAATACTTTTCTAAAGAAGAGTCTTTCACTTTCCTGGCCATCGAGCAAGTAATTCATAGCTTGATATTTTAAATCATTGACGGGTAAAAGCAATACTATCACCCACGGCCAATCCCCATTTTTCGCGTAAACCTGCATTTACTTCGAGTACATACTGAATTGGTACCTGGGAAGAGATGCCGGATTCATCAAGTGCCAGCGCATTATCTTCAAAACTGGCAAGATGTAACTGATCGTCAATAAAAAGTATGTCGAGCGCAAATTCTGTGTTCTTCATGTAAAAGGAATGCATACCCACATAGTCGAATACAAATAACATTGCCTGCTTGTCTAACATACCTTTTCTATACATGAGTCCGGTTGCCGTTTCATACTCAGACTCCGCAATTTCAATATCGAGTTGTGCAAGAACCGTGTTGGTCCCCGCCCGATATATAGTAAGCTCGCCCTCTTGGGTAAAGCTAATCTCAGGCGTTTCGATTGTCTGTTTAGGGGGAGGTTCCTTGCAAGACCAAACAGATATTGAGATACTAAGAATTAGAAATATTAATAATTGTGATCTGGACATTTTCTACAAATGATAATTGCTCTTAGCTATTTTTCGGACCAGGTCTAAACACAAAATACAATCCCAACAGTATAAATGGAATACTCAGCCACTGTCCGGTAGATAACAGTCCGAGCGAGTCTTCGAAACCACCCTGACTTTTCTTTACAAACTCCACAAAAAAACGAATGGTCCACAACAGTATTAAGAATAAACCAAATAAGAATCCGGGTTTATCTTTCTTGTCTGTTTTCCAGTATAGCAAATACAGTATCACAAAGACAAAAATATAAGAGATACCCTCATAGAGTTGTGTTGGATGCCTGAATGGAATTGCCTGCAGGTATTCTGTAAATTGCGGGTCGAGCTCGATCGCTTTGTATGCAGCATCCACCGTTTTTTCCTTGGTTATCCGAAGGGCCGATGAAGCCGGCATATCGTCAGAGTCGCGCACAAATCGCGTCGCAAATACAAAGGACTCGTCTGTGACTTTCCCGTTGATCTCAGAGTTAAAAAAATTGCCGAGCCGCACAAAGAAGGCACCAAGTGATATGGGAACCACCACCCTGTCTAATACCCATAGTAGTTTAAGGTCTTTGTACTTCCTGCTTAGCAGATACATTCCAACAATGACCCCAATGGCTGCACCATGACTCGCAAGACCGGTAAATCCCGTGAATTCATAGCCGTTTATAATCCCGAATAGCGTGCTCCCGGCACGCTCCCTGATCGGTAATAATATCTCGGCCAGATGATTCTTGTAATAATCCCAGTCGTAGAAAAAGACATGCCCGAGGCGTGCACCGAGCATCGTGGCTAATACTGCATAGATAAAAAGTGTATCTAACTGCTGATTGGTTTTTTTCTCATTATTGAAAATCCGTTTCATAATATACCATCCCACAGCAAAAGCTACTATCCATAGCATATTGTAATACTTGATTTGCAATGGACCAAGCGTGAAAAGGGTATCATTCGGATTCCATGTAATGCCTAAAAAATACATCCACAAATTTTTGAAGGGCTAAGATAAGAAAATAGAACACGCACTTTCACAGGGAGGCTCTTGTTTGTAGAAATTATGGTACAGGATCGTGTCCGCTGCCTCCCCAGGGATTACAACTGCTGATCCGTTTTACAGCCAGCCAACCTCCTTTAAAAAGGCCGTGTTTTTGCAGTGCTTCTATCGTATATTGGGAACAAGTGGGGGTATAGCGACAGCTGGCAGGAAGTAAAGGGGAAATAAGGACCTGGTAGAGCCTTACGAGCGCAACGAAAGGCATGATGAGTATTTTTTTCATTTAGGGGAATACATTTCTTCAACTACTTCAAACCACTGGTCTTTTAAGACAATCAGGAGACAATAAAACTAGTGCCTTCCTTCCCGTCTTTTAATTGGATTCCTAATTCCTGCAACTGGTCCCTGATTTTGTCTGAGGTACTGAAATCCTTATTCAACCGTGCTTCATTTCGCAATTCTATCAACAAATCCACAACTCCGGAGAGAAGATCTGAACTTCCATTGCTGTCTTTCTTATTCTCCAGCCCAAGCACATCGAATACAAATGTATTCACTGTATTACGCAAGATTTCCAGATCAGTTTCACTAATTTTTTCCTTCCCGTCCCTGATTAGATTGATATGCTTTACAGCTTCAAATAATTGGGCAATAAGCACCGGGGTATTGAAATCGTCATTCATGGCGTCATAGCAGCTTTGCTTCCAAACTGCCAGGTCAAAATCGGTCTTATCGGATGTTGTAAGCTGCTCTAAGGCATCAACAGCTTCCATGAGTCGGTTATAGCCTTTCTCCGAAGCCACCAGGGCATCGTTGCTCAAGTCCAGAATGCTTGTATAATGCGCCTGCATGATAAAAAATCGAACCACGGCAGGTGTAAAAGCTTTACTGAATATGCTGTTCGCCCCTGTGAATATCTCATTGGGTAATACATTATTGCCGGTAGACTTCGACATTTTCTTGCCGTTGAGTGTAAGCATATTAGCGTGAAGCCAATACTTTACGGGTGCGAAGCCGTAGTGTGCTTCCGCCTGTGCAATTTCGCATTCGTGGTGGGGAAATTTAAGGTCCATTCCTCCTCCGTGGATGTCAAATGTTTCGCCGAGATATTTGGTGCTCATCGCGGTACATTCCAGGTGCCAACCGGGAAAACCATCTCCCCAGGGAGAGGGCCACCTCATAATATGCTGCGGTTCGGCTTTTTTCCAGAGAGCAAAATCCTGAGGACTTTTCTTTTCGTCCTGAGCTGTTAACTCTCTGGTATTGGACATCATATCTTCCAGTTTCCTTCCACTGAGCTTGCCGTACTGATTAGTCTCGTTAAACTTCGGTACATCAAAATAAACAGAACCATTCGCCTCGTAGGCGAGGCCCTTTTCCAGAATATCCTTAATGATCTCGATCTGTTCAATCATGTGCCCGGTGGCAGTAGGCTCTATACTGGGGGGAAGGAAATTGAATTTTTGCAGGATCTCATGGAAATCTACGGTGTAACGCTGCACCACCTCCATGGGTTCTATTTGTTCCAGTCGGGCTTTTTTTGAAATTTTATCTTCATCACCTTCTCCCTCATCGCCCTCCAGATGACCGGCATCCGTAATATTGCGAACATAACGAACCTTGTACCCCAGGTGTTTCAGATACCTAAAAATCATGTCGAAAGACATAAAAGTTCTGCAATTACCTAAATGTACATTGCTGTATACCGTAGGCCCGCAGACATAGATACCTACATGGCCTTCATTGATGGGTTCAAAATCCTCCTTTTTACCGGAAAGTGAGTTGTATACTTTTAAGCGCTGGGATTTATAATGCTGCATTGCAGACAAAGACAATTAAAAATTTGTATCCAGATTGATATAGTCTAAAAACTCGCGGCGTACTGCTTCCTGCCCGAATTTACCTCCGTATTCTGCGGTAACTGTACTGCTCTCTATATCGCGTATGCCTCTGGAATTCACACATAAATGTTTAGCGTCAATTACGCAAGCCACATTATCTGTACCGAGAACCCTTTGTAATTCTTTTACTATCTGGATATTCATTCGTTCCTGAACCTGTGGTCTTTTGGCGTAGTAGTCCACTATGCGATTCATTTTCGAAAGCCCTACCACAGTACCATTGGAAATGTAGGCGATATGGGCCTTTCCCACAATGGGTAGCATGTGATGTTCACAGGTGGAATGAACTATAATATTTTTCTCCACCAACATTTCGCCGTATTTATATTTGTTATCAAAAGTGGATGCTTTTGGCTTCCTTTTCGGATGCAATCCGCTAAAAATTTCTTTTACGTACATTTTGGCCACCCGATCCGGGGTTCCTTTTAAACTATCGTCCTCCATATCCAGCCCCAGTACATGCATTATTTCATGTACATTGTTCCTAATCCGCTGAATTTTCTCTTCGTCGCTAAGATCAAAAGCGTCGTCTCGCATAGGAGTTTCGCCCGAGGAGGAAACATGGTCGTTTCCCATCGCTTCGAACCGCTCTTCCAAGGTGCTGTCAAATTTCATCCTTACTGGCTTTAACAAAGGCCAAAGATATACATAAAATGGCACTTTATGGCTGGTTTTGGGCATTACACAACATAAATTAGTGTTAAGGGAGATCACGGTTTATTTTTATAATCTCCAAATCCCATATCTGTTTATGAGACGAGCCCGCTATACATTGTTGATACTTGTATTGCTCTGGTGTTCATTGAGTTATGGACAGATAGCCACAGACTGTATTAATGCAGTCCCTATTTGCAATAATACTCCTACCAACGGTGGTACCCAGGGCTATGGAATCGATGATTTTAACGGGGCCTCAACCAGCGGTTGTCTTGAACAGACCCTTACAGGGGCCATAGAATCTAATTCGGCTTGGTATAGATTCAGAACGGGTGCTTCTGGCGAGTTGGGGTTCAATATAGAATTTGACACTTCGGAAGATTGGGATTTTGCTCTTTACCAGTCCGGTGACTGCAACAATCTGGGAGATCCTGTGCGCTGTAACTTTTTTGACAACCAGGACCAGGAGGCTTTTATGGGAGTGGGGGAGGATCCCACCGGCAGTACGACCACGGTTTTATATGAAGATTGGCTTCAGGTACAACCAGGTCAGGACTATTATTTGCTCATCAATAATTTCAGTAATACAAATTCTGGTTTTTCCATCCAGTTTACCGGAAACATATTTGTTACCAACCCTTTAGATGCCCTTGATTGTTCAATTATCAACAACCTGCTGGGTCCGCCCTTAGCAGCTTGCGATAATCAAAATATTGTTTTGGATGCCACTACTTCTGGGGCTCTCAGTTATAGTTGGTACATGGATACCGGCAGCGGTTTTCAAATTATAGTGGGAGAAACCAATCCTACGTTAAACGTTACTGTTTCGGCCATGTATCGGGTTCAGGTAATGACTGTAAGTGCGAATATTATCAGTGATGTACAGGTAGCAATTAGTGTATCTCCGATAACCTATCCTCTCAGTCACGAAACCCTTTGTTCGGACCTTGGGACTTTTGATCTGTCACAGAAAAATCCGGAAGCCCTGGGGATCCAGGATCCCAACGAGGTTCTGGTGAGTTATCACGGTTCCGCTTCAGATGCGCAGGCCGGAATTAATCCTTTTATGGAGCAGCATGTCATTGCACCGGGAACCGAAACCATTTATGTGCGTACATCTTCGATTTCGAACCCGAACTGCTACGATGCATCCCAAAACTTCCTGCTTTTCATTGTTGAATCTCCTGAACTGAATTTCCCGACCGAATTATTCATATGCGAAGACACAACTGGTGAAATCATTGGAGAAACAGCACCTAATCCTCTTTTCAGTTACAGTTGGGATACCGGACAAACAAGTCCGGCGATCACTGTAACCCAGGCTGGTATTTATACGCTTACTGTTACCAATAATCAATCCGGTATCAGTTGCACCGAAATGGCGGCTATTGACGTGGTTGTATCCGAAACGCCTACTATCAGCGAGGTAATCATCAATGATCTGCAAGACTCAAATACTGTGGAAGTGGTTCCAGGGGTGATGGGTAATTACGAGTATCAATTGGATTCAGGTCCTTTTCAATCGTCAAATGTGTTTAATGATGTGGCACCGGGGATCCACACTGTGAGCATCAACGACCTTAATGGCTGTGGTTTGGTTACCGATACCATTACGGTTGTGGGTTTTCCAAAGTTTTTTACTCCTAATGGCGATGGTTCCAATGATTTCTGGCATGTTGAGGGTGTATCTACACTCGAGCAGCCTGTTGTCCACGTATTTGACCGATACGGAAAACTAATTAAACAGCTCGACGAAAACAGTACTGGCTGGGATGGTACTTTTAACGGGAGGGATCTGCCGTCTACGGATTACTGGTTCCAACTTACCTATATCGATACGCAGGGTCAGCGCGTAGAAGCCAGATACATCAGCAATCACTTTTCTTTAAAGCGTTAAAATTCTCAGATATTCCTTCTTTTCAGTTCATCGATAAACGGTCTAAAAAGTCGGATATAGTATACTAAATTGGCCCACTTTGAGTTATAGTATAGATAATTATTTCAACGTTAGCCCCAAATAATTCATGCGAACACTAATTTCTACCATTTGTGCTCTGTTTCTGGTCGTTTTAGGACTAAAAGCACAGAATTCACCCGATTGTAGAACTGCCATTCCAGTATGCGCCGATATGCCGATTATGTCGCTAGCAGACGGACTGGGTGATATAGATGATTTTGACCCGGATGTAATCAGGCAGTCCGGATGCCTTGAAAAGGGTAGTGTGGCATCGGCCAATATCGAGAACAATACCTCCTGGTATGTGTTCAGGGCCGGTACTGATGGTCAGATTGGTTTTGATATAGAAGCCTTGCCAGTAACCGGAACTGTGATAACAGCGGAGTGGGATTTTGCACTCTATGGACCGGATACAGATTGTGCCAGCATCAGCAACGGCTCGGCACAGCCTATAAGATGTAATTACGAAGTTAATAATACCGCTTTTACCGGTATTGGAGTCAATCCGGAAAACGGTCAGGTTGGAGCTCCTCCTTTAACAGCTAACCAAAATACCTATGATGAATGGATCGATGTATTGGAGGGTGAGATATATTATTTGCTTATCAATAATTTCAATACCAATTTTAACGGTGATCCTGAACCTTTTATGCTCACATTTACGGGTAGTTCGGTAGACGCAGATCAAGATACAGCTTTAGATTGTACACTGCGAGATGAGTTCCTAGGGCTTGATATTATTGCATGCGAAGGTGATCCGGATATAACACTAAGTGCCCTGAATTCTCCTGCGGGCCCTGCTATCGCGAATGTGACATGGTCTGTAGACACGGATGACGACGGTACAATTGACCAGGTCCTGGCTTCCGGAGCAGGTCAAACCACTTATGTAGTAACAAGTCCGAATTCGGGAAGGTATTTTGTGGAAATTCAGACGACTTTGGCAACCATCATTACTGATGATATTCTCATTACATTTTTCGGGCCTCCTGTACTGGATCGAATCGATGTTATTGAAGATCTTTCAGACAACAATATTATTGAGATTATCATGGCCAGTAATGGCAGTTACGAATACGCAATAAACGGAGGAGAATTCCAGGATTCTCCAATTTTTGAAGATGTACCGCCAGGTGAGAATACACTGATTATTAATGATACTAATGGCTGTGGAATTACAGAGCCCATTCCATTTTTGGTGGTCGGATACCCCAAATTCTTTACACCTAATGGCGATGGTATCCACGATGCCTGGAATGTTCTGGGGATAGAAACACTTACAGACCCAACTGTCTTTATTTTTGACAGGTACGGCAAGCTTTTAAAGCAATTGGATGAAAATACTATAGGCTGGGACGGTACATTTAACGGAAGGCCTATGCCCTCCTCGGATTACTGGTTCCGACTCGAATACGAGCGCGATGAAACGGGTACACTCGTCGCCAACATCATACGCACCCATTTTACATTGAAGAGATAAAAAAAATCCCCGATAAATTATCGGGGATTTTTCTTTTATTACGTTTTATCAGAAGTTAATTGTATAACTCAGAATATAATTATTTTTCACCTGATTGATGAGGGCGGCTGTTGTTAGTCCTGTATCAAAGAGCTGTTGATTGATATCCTGATCGGAACGGCTATAAGTGAAATCAAGCCTGCTTCCACCAAAATTAAGGCCCAGTCCGGCGGAGAATCCGTTGAGATCTCCTACGGTAATTCCATCTTTATACGGGCTGCCTTCATAGCGGTATCCTCCCCTGAGACTTACCATCTTTACTCTGTATTCTCCACCGACTTTAACAGTGGATACACCGCCAAGTTCATTGGAGATTTGAGTGTTGACTGTGCTAAAACTAGGATCGGAGGTGGGTCTCAATTCGGCATTCGCCATATTTTGATAGCTGTAATCAAAACTGATTAAACCCTGAGCTCCGAATATAATTGCTGCACTACCTGTAAATTTCGAGGGTGTTTTCACCTTGTAACTTTCAAATAAATTGATAACACTAAAGTTGATAAAATCAATCTCGTCATCAGCAAGATTGGAATTAATGCGCTGCGATAGATCATCCCTTAAATCATACCATACCGGCGATTGATAACTGGCGCCCAGTCTCAGATTATCATTGACCCTGGCAATTGCACCCAGGCCAAAGGAAAATGCCCAGCCGTTTGTGCGCAAAAGATTGTCGAAATTGGTAAACTGAAGGGGCGATCCCGCGCCGTAACCGGTCTCGTCAAAACGTGTAAATTTCTCATAGTACACGTTATTAAAGTTGATGGATCCACCGATATATAGAACATCCTGATACTGACTGGCCAGATTCATGGTGAACTTGCTGTTATATCCCAGCGAACTTTGGAAAAAATCCTGTGTAACTGTAGAATATAAAGCGTTGGAAACATATTGGGTGCCATCCGGGTCGGTATCATCAACGGGATCGATTACACCTCCGAAATAGCCTAAAAATGCTTGCTGAGGTCCGAACCCGACTGAGGAGCCTATTCGCAGATAGGCGTCTTCAATAAACTCCCCATCCCTGACCAGTAAAGTTCCAAAAGGTATACCCTGAGCAAAGTTGAGGAAATAGTTATCAATACCTTGATTACTGTTGCCCGAAGCAAAAAATTCATTATTAAAATTGTTTACAAGGTCGTAGTTGAATGCGAGAGATATTTTTTTCCAATCGCTTTGGTTGTTTTTCCAAACGAACACACCACCGATCTGGTTGAACTTCCAGGAGGTGAGATTCGTATTGCGAAAAGTTCCAAAGTATAAAGACTCGTTATTGCGATTATAAGCGGTGCCTGTCATACTAAACTGGCTATTTCTAAAAACTGCGCTGGATGCTGGATTTACATTTATGGCCGACATATCTCCGCCTAAGGCCCCAAACGCGCCGCTTAGTCCTTGAAAACGAGCTGTTCCTATTAGATTTTCATTACTGTAACGCAACACGTCTTCTATATTCTGAGCACTGAGCGCAGCACAAAAGAATACCATGATGAAAGTAATTTTCCTTTTCATTTTTTGAGTTTTTTAATAAGTCAGATGATGCAATTATTGTCTTCCTCTTCCGCCACCGCCAGATCGTCCACCTCCACCAGAACGTCCGCCTCCTGAAGATCTGAACGATCCGCCGCCAGAACTTCTAAAACTGCCCGAACTTCTGGAAGCTCCTCCGGAACTCCGGTAACCGGAACTTCTTGGCGCACTTCTGCCAGAACTTCTATATCCTGAGCTCCTGCCCGAACTTCTATAGCCTGAACTTCTGTTGGCCGAACTTCTCGGATTGTAGGTTCTGGTAGATCCTCGATATCCCGAACTTCTGCCTGCGGGTGAATTAGATCGCGCATATGTTGATGGTCTTCTTGGAGAATTCGTTCTGTAAGAGCCTTGCCCAGATCGCGTTGCACTGCTGGTACCTCTTCGGTAACTATTGCTTCTGGCAGATTGACCACTGTATGAACGGTAGGTTCTGCCACTGTTATTATATCTTGGAACTGCCCTTGTACTCCTGCTCGATCTATAAGCGCGGTTTCTTTACATGGAATTTGCACTGACTCTGCCACTTCGCGCAGTAGTGCCTGATCTGGAAGAACTTCGCGCAGTAGTACCTGATCTGGATGAAGTTCTCGCAGCTGTATTTTGGCCATTGTTGATATTGGACCTTCCGCTATTGGTTCTGGTACGTGTATTAGAACGTGTACCACTATTTGTATTTGACCTTCCGCGATATTGTCCGTCGGCATAAGAACCCGATCCGTAATAGCCTCGTCTACTTCTGTTATATGAATACTTGCCATAGCCATAGCCATAGCCGTAATAAGGATATCCGTAACCGGGATAGCCCCAACCATAACCGGGATAGCCCCAGCCCCAGCCATAACCGGGATAGCCCCAGCCCCAACCGTAACCGGGATAGCCCCAGCCCCAGCCATAACCGGGATAGCCCCAGCCCCAGCCCCAGCCGATGCCAATGCCAATGCCAAATCCGCCGCCCCAACCATAACCGCCGTATCCTCCGCCGTATATGTTGACGTTTACATTCGATGCATTTTCGCCCCAACCACCGTAACCGGCATAGTCGTTTGCACCTCTATCTATATAGTTATATTCTTCAAGAAGCCCCAGGCTATCCTGCTCCGTACCACTGCTATACTCATCTACATCTGTGAAGACCTCGCCTTCCATATACTGGTCGATCTCGTCGGCTTTCTGACCGAAATAGTCGTCATAGATACCTTCGCTATCGCTTTTCTTGAGCTGTTGCTTTTGAGGATTGCTGTATACCGTTGTACGCTTTGGATCTTCCGAATAGATTCCATCGTCATCATAATACGAAGCCTGCTGGTAAGAACCGCAGGAAGCAAATAGAAAAATGACACCTAAAATCAGCGTCAGCGATTGGATTTTAAGCCGGGGTAATGGATACGTCATCGCTTTAAGTTTATATTGTTGAACATATTTAATTTAGTTAGCTTTACCGAACTATTTTGTTAACTATATCACAACATTTGTGCCAAAGTACGTTGCATGGGGAAAAATATAACTACACGGAGTGAAGATTACTCCAAGTGGTACAATGAACTAGTTATAAAGGCCGATCTGGCCGAAAATTCCGGGGTTAGAGGCTGTATGGTGATTAAACCGTATGGCTTTGCTATCTGGGAAAAGATGCAATCCGGACTTGACAATATGTTTAAGGCAACTGGGCATGAGAATGCCTATTTTCCGTTGTTTATACCCAAATCCTATTTGAGTAAAGAGGCCAGTCATGTTGAAGGTTTTGCCAAGGAATGTGCCGTGGTTACGCATTACCGTTTGAAAAATGCAGAAGATGGCTCTGGTATTGTTGTAGATGAGGAAGCAAAATTAGAGGAAGAGCTAATTGTACGACCTACTTCAGAGACTATTATTTGGGACACATATCGCAGGTGGGTACAGTCTTATCGCGATCTGCCGCTCTTAATCAATCAATGGGCCAATGTAGTACGTTGGGAGATGCGAACGCGCTTGTTCCTGAGAACAACGGAATTTCTGTGGCAGGAGGGCCATACAGCCCATGCTACAGAAGAAGAGGCTATTGATGAGGCAGAGCTTATTCTAAAAATCTATGCAGAATTTGCTGAAGAATTTATGGCGGTTCCGGTTATTAAAGGCACCAAATCTGAAAGTGAACGTTTTGCCGGTGCAATAGAAACTTACTGTATTGAGGCACTCATGCAGGATGGCAAGGCACTACAGGCTGGAACCTCGCATTTCCTGGGTCAAAATTTTGCCAAAGCCTTCGATGTGAAGTTTGCGGACAAGGAAGGGAAGCAGCAATATGTATGGGCCACTTCCTGGGGTGTGTCTACCAGATTGATGGGCGCCTTGATTATGACACACAGCGATGATAAAGGCTTGGTACTACCCCCAAAACTAGCACCTATCCAGGTGGTTATCGTTCCAATTTATAAAGGAATGGAGCAATTGAAAGCTCTAAGCGAAAAAATTACGCCATTGGTGGAGGCATTGCGGGCACTCGGTATATCGGTCAAATACGATGATCGGGATACACATAAACCCGGTTTCAAATTCAATGAATACGAGTTGAAAGGTGTACCTGTTCGAATAGCTATTGGCCAGCGCGATCTTGAAAATGATACGGTGGAGATCGCAAGACGCGATACCTTAGAAAAACGCACGATCAAGACCGAGCTTGCTGTTGAGGAAATAACACTTCTTTTGAAAGAGATACAGGAAAACCTCTATCAGCGCGCATTAGAATACAGACAGGCTCATACTACCGAGGTCAATTCGTACGACGAATTTAAAAAGGTACTCGAGGAAAAAGGAGGATTTATTTCCGCACACTGGGATGGTACTTCTGCCACGGAAGATAAGATTAAAGAGGAGACCAAAGCTACAATCCGCTGTATCCCGCTGGGTGATGAACAAGTGGCTGGAAGATGCATGGTTACAGGGGAGTCTTCGGTACAGAGAGTGCTCTTTGCAAAGGCCTACTAATCAATTTTAAAAAAAGGAATGGCACTCTTGCCATAGTAAAAAATAATTGTATTTTTGCACCTGCCTTAAAGGAACCTTTGTTCTTTGGTAAGTTGAAGATTGAAAGTTAAAAAATAGGAGGGATATAAATTGTAATAAATTTTTATCTATCCATTGAGAACTTATTTTTAATTTTGCATTTTCAAACAAACGGCCCGTTCGTCTAGGGGTTAGGACGCCAGGTTTTCATCCTGGTAACAGGGGTTCGATTCCCCTACGGGCTACAAAGAGATTCTGGCGGTTTTGATACCGCTAAAAATTTTATTAAAAAACTATGGCAAATCATAAGTCTGCATTAAAGAGAATAAGAAGAAACGACGTAGTGCGTTTGCGTAACAGATATCAGCATAAAACCACGCGAAATGCGATCAAGAAATTACGCGCAGAAACCAACAAGAAGAAAGCTCAGGCCCTTTTGCCGGAAGTAATAAGTATGATCGACAAACTGGCGAAACGCAATATCATACACTCAAATAAAGCTGCCAACCTCAAAGGTAAGCTGATGAAGCAAGTAGCTTCTTTATAGGAGCTTAGATAAAGAATTTTAAAACCCTGACTTTTTTGAGTCGGGGTTTTTTATTGATAAATTCTAATGACCTCTCCGCTTCCTTTTCCCTCAACACTTCTAATATATCCAAGTAACATCTTATCCATCGGAATTGGTATATGGCCAGGGAAGTAATCCCGATATTTTTCCAGGGCGTCTTCAACCAGACCTGGAGCAACCACATTTACCCGAATTCTTTCCTGCAAATCCAGGACAACGGCTTTTACAAAACTGTGTAAGGCTCCATTGACCATGGCGGCACTAGTGGTCATCGGCACCGGATCATCTGCCAGGATTCCAGTTGTGAGCGTAATGGAACCACCTTCGTTCACATATTCCCTCCCGATTCTAACAAGATTCACCTGCCCCATGAGTTTACTGCGAAGTCCTGTGTAGAAATCTTCTTCTGACAATTCATTAAAAGGTGCCCATCTGGCTTCGCCGGCAGCGCATATTACCGCATCCAGATCAGCCGTTTTTTCAAACATTTTTCGAATGCTGTCGCTATCGGCAATATCTACTACAATGTCTCCACTCTTCCTTCCGGCGATTATCAATTCGTTGTCCCGTTCAAAATATGACTTAAGCTTTTTGCCTATTGTTCCTTCGCCCCCAATAATTAATATACGCATTTGTTATCCTGCCTTTAATGGCTTCCTTGCCATATTAATAAATCCAATGATAAAACTGCCATACATAATCAAAATAAGCAGGAGATGTAATCTTCTGATTATCTGATAATCCTCCCCAATTACAATACCAAAATGGCCCAGAATGATCAACGGGATATACCCTACTAAAAATACAATAATGCCGATGCTAAGCCAGCATAACAAATTCCTATTCAGAAACCAGGTTCCCGTTGTGGATTTAAGCTGCCTAAAATACATCACTATGGCAGTGATTAGTGCAATTGCGCCGGTGAAGTACGTAATCATTTGGAAGCGGGTCTTAAAATCGCTCAGGAAGGGATTGATTATTGCGGCCAGTATAAACATTCCCACGCCTACCTCTATAATCCGCCTGTATTTTCTTTTCTTAATACTTAGCCAGTACACATATAGGAAATACAGAAAAAAAATGATGTCATAGAGATTGTAGATCACCCAATTATTGTAATCCAGCAAATCACTGAGAACAAAGTCATATTCATCGCTCGATTTGATAATATTACCACCCACTTCGGTGATTAAAGTGTACATCAGCAATATTGGGAGGTATTTGAAAACGGTATCAAAATATCGTGGATACCTCCAGAGAGCGACGAATACTGTTAGCGCATATACAAGCAGGTATGCATATTCTAATATGAAGTCTACAATATTCAATTAATACAATCTTTTTTCTATTGATAAGGTGGTGGTGCTGCGCCCCCATGATTTAGGGTAAGACTTCCATTTTCAAAGAGAACAGGAGGAGTTGTCAGGGCGCTACCAGCTGTAAATCCTGCATACGATTTTTTAGTGTACCTGGAATTCATACCCATTTCATTTGGATTATAGGGTTGTAGCTGGCCGTTGAGCAATACTGCTTGTAGTTGCCCATCTTTCCCAACTTCAGTAGTGAATGCATAGTTCTCACCGTCCTGTTTTAGCGTTGGAATAATAAAAAAGGAATTTTGCCGGGGGTGGATGACCTTGGAACCATCTGGAAAAACTTCCTTATCCGGATAATTCGAATAATAGAAACGCAAGCTCGATATTTCCACTCCGGCTTTTGCCGCTTCCTGCTCAATATAAGCCAGGTATTGTTTTATGGTATCGTAGTCGTAAAAGGTATACCGGGCCACGTCGAATTTTGAGGTATCCCGTCTGCTGGTGTTAATCGAGTCTTCGAATTTTCGAATGAGCGGTTCTCTACGCGTTGTATAGTTGTCATACATTGTTCTCGCTTCATCCATACTAACAATTTGTTCTGGAGGATCTACCTCAGTTTTTGAATCTGTACCTTCTTCCTTTGTGCGTTCACCACAACTGATAAGAACAAATGTGCCCAGGAATAAAATGAGCGAGAATAATTTTTTAGAATTTTTCATAATAAAGGTATTTTAGGATTAATTGTACATGATAAAATAACAGAGTGGGATAGGTTTTCTACCTTTAAATGTAGTACATATTCTCATATTTAAATAATCTATCTCTTACAGCCCATTTAAAATAAAAATCCCGGCATTTACAAATGCCGGGATTTCAGATGCTTTATCTGTTAAATGAGTGCTGAACCTACTCGTTCATCGTCATAAGGAACTCATCATTATTCTTGGTTTGCTTGATGCGTTGCTCCATAAATTCCATGGCTTCTACAGGATTCATGTCGGCCAGATACTTTCGCATGATCCACATGCGTTGTACGGTAACCTCATCAAGTAGGAGATCATCCCTACGGGTGGAAGAGGAAACCAGGTCGATAGCCGGGAATATCCTGCGGTTACTGATTCTGCGGTCGAGTTGCAATTCCATATTACCGGTACCCTTGAATTCTTCAAAAATCACCTCGTCCATTTTGGATCCGGTTTCGGTCAGTGCCGTAGCTATAATCGATAACGAACCACCATTCTCAATATTTCTGGCTGCTCCAAAGAATCTCTTTGGTTTGTGAAGTGCATTGGCAGCCACACCACCACTAAGTACCTTACCGGAAGCAGGCTGTACAGTATTATATGCTCTGGCCAGCCGCGTGATTGAGTCGAGAAGGATAACCACATCGTGGCCGCATTCTACAAGGCGTTTTGCTTTTTCCAATACAATGTTTGCCACCCGAACGTGTTCTGTTGCCTCTTTATCAAAGGTAGATGCGACAACTTCGCCACTCACATTGCGCTGCATGTCAGTTACCTCTTCGGGTCGTTCGTCTATCAGTAAAATGATCTGATAAACTTCCGGATGATTTGCGGCTATTGCATTGGCTATATCTTTTAACAACATTGTCTTCCCCGTTTTTGGCTGGGAAACGATCATACCCCTTTGCCCTTTACCAAGCGGGGAAAAGAGATCGATGATCCTTGTTGAAACGGTGCTTTGACGCTCTGCCAGATTAAATTTTTCTTGCGGAAATAAAGGAGTAAGGTGTTCAAATGCCACCCGATCCCTTACTACCTGAGGACTTAATCCGTTGATCTTATTTACCTTGATCAATGGAAAATACTTTTCCCCTTCCTTCGGGGGACGAACATTTCCCAGTACGGTATCGCCTGTCTTAAGCCCAAAAAGTCTTATTTGGGATTGAGAGACATATATATCATCCGGGGAGGAAAGGTAGTTGTAATCGGAGGAACGCAGAAAACCGTATCCGTCCTGCATGATATCCAAAACACCTTCGCTTTCGATGATACTATCGAATTCGTACTCGGGTTGTTTGTACTTATTTTTTAGGTCTTTATCAAAGTTGCTCGATTTTTTCTCCTGACCGTTCTTAACGTGGGAGGGCTTTTTGGACTGGTGTCCTTTGTGCTGACCAGTGTTTTTACTGTGTTCCTTCTTATTCTGATTGGAACGATGCTGCGGCCGTGAATCTTCCTTCGGAGCTTTTTTCCGCTCGGCCGGGATCTCGCCCTTAGTAACTTCAACTGCTGCTGCCTCAGGGACAGGAGCCGGCACCTTTGCTTTTCTGGCAGGTTTGGGCTGTCTCTTTTCAATGGCAGTCACAGTCTCGCGGACCGAATTAGGATTACTGGCTTGTACGTCCAGGATCTGATAAACCAAATCCAGTTTCTTTAGTGTTTTGTACTTGGGGACGTTTAAATCTTTTGCAATTTGCTGAAGCTCGGGAAGCTTCTTTGCTTTTAAATCTGAAATCTCAAACATTGAGTATTGAATAAATTATACTTTCTAATCTTAAAAAAATGAAGTGTATTGTTATTTGGGTATTACGTGGGAAAGATTTCCCAATCGGTAAGTGGTATAACTAATAACGCAGCAATATTACAAATTATTTTGAAAACTATGTCTTAAAGAAATATTTATTTTCCTCGGGCCTTCTTTCATTGTGGCTGGCTTCGTTATATTCTATGCAAGTTATTGGCGATTAACCTGGTAGAAAATATGCTCGAAACAGCCTTGTCTTTTTTATGAAAAATCCTCCTCTAATCCTAAAAAGAGACTTATTTTTGCATTCCCATTAGGAATTCAAATGATTCAAAGGATCCAGACATTGTATCTATTTATAGTAGTACTTCTGAACGCTGTTCTGGTTCAGTGGGCTCCGCTCTGGACAAAATCTTCGGGCGAAGGGATCTATCTGGAACATAACATCTGGGTAGCGGCTGCATTTTATACCATAGCAGCATTCGGTC